>JAVEDA010000016.1 GCA_030841195.1 Actinomycetota bacterium
GCCGGCTGCGGCCCGGAAGTCGCGGCGCTTACCGAGGCAGCGATGCGGGGCGACCTCGACTTCGCCGACTCGTTGCGGGCCCGGGTACGGCTGCTCGCCGGGCTGGACGAGGCGGCACTGACCGGCGTACGGGATGACCTCGTCCTCGCGCGCGGGGCACGCACCTTTGTCCGCACCCTCAAGCGGCTCGACTACCGGATCGCGGTGGTCAGCGGCGGCTTCACCCAGGTCACCGACGGGCTGGTCGAGGACCTGGGCATCGACTACTCGGCGGCCAACACCCTCGAGATCGTCGACGGCCGCCTCACCGGCGAGCTGCTCGGTCCCGTCGTCGACCGGGCCGGGAAGGCCGACGCGCTGGAGCGGTTCGCCCGCGAGGCCGGTGTCCCGGTCTCGCAGACCGTGGCGATCGGCGACGGCGCCAACGACCTGGACATGCTGGCCCGGGCCGGGCTGGGCATCGCCTACAACGCCAAGCCGGTCGTCCGGGTCGCCGCCGACGCGGCGCTGAACGTGCCCTACCTCGACGCGATCCTGTTCCTGCTCGGCATCTCCCGGGAGGAGGTCGAGGAGGCGGACGCGGCGGAGGGCATCGAGGTGCTCACGCCGCCGACCTGAGCGGGCCTACCGGGTCGGTGTCCAGAGCTCCCACAGCCGGCCCTTGGTGCCGTCCAGCTCCACGAGGGCGACCGCGCCCGGCTTCAGCCCGTGCAGGTCACCGGTCAGGGTCATGACCACCTGTTCGAGGGTGGGGTTGTGCCCGACGACCAGCTGCACGGGCACGTCGGTGGCGCCCACATGCTCGACCACCTCGCGGGGGCCGGCCTGGTACAGGTCTCGTGCCACGACCACCTCGGCCGCCGCGGGCAGCGACTCCTGGACGGCCTCCCAGGTCTGCTGGGCCCGACGCGCCGAGGACACCCAGGCGTGGTCGACCCGGTCCACCTGGCCGGCCAGCCAGCGGCCGGCGGCGGCGGAGTCCGTCAGGCCGCGGGACGTCAGCCGCCGGTCGTGGTCGCTGCCCTCCTCACCGCTCTCGGCCTTGCCGTGGCGGACGATGACCAGGAGTCGCGGCGCGCTGTCCATCCCCACATCGTGCCCTGCGCCGCCGCGACCTCTACGCTCGCACCCGTGCCCCTGCGCCCGGTCAGCCCCGTCCCGGCCGGCATCCTCTGCGTCATCGGCGGCGCCGAGGACCGCACCGGGTCACGGGTCGTCCTGCGCGAGTTCGTCCGGCTGGCCGGCGGTGACGGGTGCCGGATCGCGGTCGTGGCCACCGCATCCTCGCTGGGCGAGGAGATCCTCGATGCGTACGACGTGGTGTTCCGCGAGCTGGGTGCCGGCGACGTGCTGCGGCTCCGACCCGAGTCGCGGACGGACGCGAACGACCCGGCGCTAGCGGCCCGGATCGGCGATGCCGACGCCGTGTTCATGACCGGGGGCAACCAGCTCAAGCTGACTCAGGTGGTCGACGGCACCGCGTTCGGCGAGGCGGTGCGGGCGGCGTACCTGCGCGGCGCCCTGGTGGGCGGCACGTCGGCGGGGGCCAGTGCCGTCAGCGAGCACATGATCGCCTTCGGGGACGAGTTGGACACCCCGCGGCAGGGGGTGACGGCGTCCGCCGCCGGGCTCGGCCTTCTTCCGGACGTCATCGTCGACCAGCACTTCTCACAGCGGAACCGCTACGGCCGGCTGCTGTCTTTGGTGGCGCGGTCGCCCCGTCTGCTCGGGATCGGCATCGACGAGGACACGGCGGCCGTCGTGCGCGGCGGGCACCTGCTCGAGGTGACCGGCGCCGGGTGCGTGATCGTGGTCGACGGTTCGTCCGCGGTGAGCGACGCGCACATGGCCGAGCTGGGCGCGCCGCTGCTGGTGTCCGGGGTCCTCGTGCACACGCTGCCGGCAGGGGCCCGGTTCGACCTGACCACCCGCCGTCTGGTCGACTTCCACGAGGAGAACCTCGCCCACCAGATCGCCAGCCGCCCCCCGGAGGACGACGACACATGAGCTCCCGACAGTGAATGCAGAGCCGGATCTCGCGATCCTGCAGACGCGTGTCTACCGGGGGCCGAACCTGTGGTCGTACGAGCCGGCCGTCCACCTCGTGGTCGACCTCGGCTCGCTGGAGGACTACCCCACCAACACCATCCCCGGCTTCGTCGACGGGCTGCTCGAGGCGCTGCCCGGCGTGGGGCTGCACTCGTGCTCCCGTGGCCACCGCGGCGGCTTCCTGGAGCGGCTGAAGGAAGGCACCTGGCTCGGGCACGTGGCCGAGCACACCGCCCTGCAGCTGCAGAAGGAGGCCGGCCACGAGATCCGCCGGGGCAAGACCCGGGGCACCGGGGTCCGGGGCCAGTACAACGTCATCTACGGGTACGTCGACGAGCAGGTCGGCCTCGCCGCCGGCGCCCTCGCGGTCCGCCTGGTCAACCACCTGGTCCGCGCCGACCCGGAGTTCGACTTCGACAACGAGCTGGAGCGGTTCCTGCTGCGGGCCCAGCGGACCGCATTCGGGCCGTCGACCCAGGCGATCCTGGACGAGGCCGTGTCTCGCGACATCCCCTGGCTGCGGCTGAACGAGCACTCGCTGGTGCAGCTCGGCCAAGGCGTCCACCAGCAGCGGATCCGGGCCACCATGACGTCGAACACCTCGGCCCTGGCGGTCGACATCGCCGGCGACAAGGAGCTGACGACCCGGCTGCTCGCCGCCGCCGGCCTGCCGGTGCCGCGCTCGGAGTCGGTGCGCACGGCCGAGCAGGCCGTCAAGGTCGCCAACCGGATCGGCTACCCCGTCGTCTGCAAGCCGCTGGACGGCAACCACGGCCGCGGCGTGATGCTCAACCTGCAGGATGCCGACGACGTCCGCGCCGCGTTCCCCACGGCCCAGGAGGAGTCCCGCCGCGGCTGGATCGTGGTCGAGTCGTTCGTCACCGGCAAGGACTACCGGGTCCTGGTCATCGGGGGCCGGATGGTGGCTCTGGCCGAGCGGGTGCCGGCGCACGTCGTCGGCGACGGCGTCCGCACCGTGCTCGAGCTGGTCGACGAGACCAACGCCGACCCCCGCCGCGGCGTCGGCCACGAGAAGGTGCTGACCCGGATCAAGGTGGACGACGCCGCGGTCGAGCTGGTGCGCGAGCAGGGGTTCGCGATGACCGACGTACCGCCCGACGGCGTCCAGGTGAAGCTCACGCTCACCGGCAACATGTCCACCGGGGGCATCTCGATCGACCGCACCATGGAGGCACACCCGGACAACGTCGAGATCGCCGAGGAGGCCGCCAGGGTGGTCGGCCTGGACGTGGCCGGCATCGACTTCATCTCCCCCGACATCGCTGAGCCGGTCCGCGAGACCGGCGGTGCCATCTGTGAGGTGAACGCGGCGCCAGGGTTCCGGATGCACACCCACCCGACGTTCGGCGACGCGCAGTTCGTGGCCAGCCCGGTGCTGGACTCCCTGTTCCCCGCGGGCCGGCCGAGCCGGATCCCGATCGTGGCGGTGACCGGCACCAACGGCAAGACGACGACCGCGCGGATGATCGCGCACGTGTTCAAGGGCATGGGCCGCAAGGTCGGCATGACCTCGACCGACGGCATCGTGATCGACGAGCGCCTGGTCATCCGGTCCGACGCCAGCGGGCCGAAGTCGGCCCGGATGGTGCTGCAGAACCCGCGGGTCGACTTCGCGGTCTTCGAGGTCGCCCGCGGCGGCATCCTGCGCGAGGGTCTCGGCTACCAGCGCAACGACGTCGCCGTCGTGCTCAACATCGCGCCCGACCACCTCGGGATGCGCGGCATCGACACCCTCGAGCAGCTGGCCGAGGTCAAGCAGGTCATTGTCGAGGCCGTGCCGCGGGACGGGTTCGCGGTCCTCAACGCCGACGACCCGCTGGTGCGCGGGATGCGCCGCCGGTGCTCCGGCGAAGTCGTCTGGTTCACGATGGCCGAGGCCGGTAGCGAGGTCGCGGAAATGGTCGAGGACCACTGCCGGCGCGGCGGCCGCGCGGTGCTGCTGGAGCGCAGCGACCTCGGCGAGATGATCGTGATCAGGCACGGCCGCCGCGCCATGCAGCTGGCGTGGACCCACCTGCTGCCGGCCACCTTCGGCGGCAAGGCGAAGATGAACGTGCAGAACTCGCTGGCCGCCGCCGGCGCCGCCTTCGCGGCCGGTGCGCAGCTGCACGACATACGGCAGGGTCTGCGCACGTTCACCACGTCGTACTACCTGTCCCCCGGCCGGCTCAATCAGATCGACGTCGGCGGCACGATGGTCATCGTCGACTACTGCCACAACGCCCCCGGGATGCGGATGCTCGGCGACTTCGTCGAGCAGCTCGCCGAGAGCGCCCAGCAGACCTCGGACCTGGCAAAGCCGCAGCGGGTCGGGGTGGTGGCCACCGCCGGTGACCGGCGGGACGAGGACATGCGCGAGCTCGGCGCTGTCGCGGCCGAGCACTTCGACGTCCTGGTCGTCCGCGAGGACGAGGCCCTGCGCGGCCGGCCGCGCGGTGCGGTTGCGGCCCTGGTGGCCGACGGCGCGCAGGCCCGGATGGCCGAAGGCGCCCGCTGCAAGCAGGTCGAGATCGTGCTGGACGAGATCCCGGCCGTGCACCACGCCATGGCCCGCGCCAACCCGGGTGACCTCGTCGTGCTCTGCGTGGACAAGCACGGCCCGGTGCTCGCCGAGCTCGAGTCGATGTCCCACCAGGCGCAGGCGGGCGCCCATGTCGGCGAGGCGGTGGGCGACCCCGACGCGGCCACCTCGTGAGCCGCCGCTACCTCGTCCTGCACGGCTGGCAGAACCACCGGCCACCTGAACACTGGGAGTGGCTGCTGGTCGACGCGCTGCGCGCCCGCGGCGAGCAGGTGCTCTACCCGCAGCTGCCCGCGCCGGACCACCCGGTCCTCGACGACTGGCTCGGCGTCTTCGCCGGCGAGTGGCTCCAGATGGGCAGCGGCGAGCGGGTCGTGGTCGCGCACAGCCTGTCCTGCCTGCTCTGGCTGCACGCCGCCGAGCGCGGACTGGTCGACCCGCCGGCAGACCGGGTGCTGCTGGTGGCGCCGCCGAGCCCGGCTGTCACGTCGTCGTACGCCGAGATCGCGGGCTTCCTGGCACCGGAGGACCCGGCGTCGGTGTGGGCCTCGTCGCGGGCCACCGTGCGGCTGGTGGCCTCCGCCGACGACCCCTACAGCACCGAGGGCACCGCGGACGGGCTGTACGGCGGCCCGCTCGGCCTGGACAGCGAGATCGTGCCCGGGGCCGGCCACGTCACGATCGAGGACGGCTTCGGGCCATGGCCGGCGGTGCTGGACTGGGCGCTGGACCCGGCAACCCGGTTCGGTTCCGGCTGACCGGAGCGCTCGACGGGCGCTACCGTCAGTAGCCATGGCGCCGCTCCCACCTCCGCCCGCGCAGTCGGTCGGCTTCTGCCGGTCCGCCGACGGCGTGCGGATCGCCTACTCCCGCCTCGGCCACGGGCCGCCGCTGGTCGTGTCCACCTGCTGGCTGAGCCACCTCGAGTACGACCTGCAGAGCCCGGTGTGGCAGCACTTCGTCCGCGGGCTCGGTGAGGTGTCCTCGACCGTGCGGTACGACGAGCGCGGCTTCGGCCTGTCCGACTGGGATGTCACGGACTTCTCCTTCGAGGCCCGGCTGAACGACCTGGAGGCGGTGGTCGACGCGGCCGGGCTGGAGCGGTTCGCCCTGCTGGGGATGTCGCAGGGGGGTCCGGTCGCGGTCGCCTATGCCCACCGACACCCGG
The DNA here is from genome assembly GCA_030841195.1 of Actinomycetota bacterium. GTDB lineage: Bacteria > Actinomycetota > Actinomycetes > JACCUZ01 > JACCUZ01 > JAVEDA01. The sequence goes on from JAVEDA010000016.1 coordinate 5,760, forward strand.
AGCGGGTCACCCGGCTCGCCCTGCTCGCCAGCTATGTGGCCACGGTCGACAAGGGCGCCGAGACCATGCTGATGGAGGAGACCTTCACCAAGATGATCGAGGTCGGCTGGGCCCGGCCGGAGGGCCGCTTCCGGAGGGTCTTCACCGATGCCCTGATGCCCGGCGCCAGCCCGGAGCAGATGACCTGGGTCGACGAGCTGATGCGACGGTCGACGAGCACCGAGAACGCGGTCGCGTTCCGCCGGGCCAGGCTGAACGTGGACATGACAGACCTGCTGCCGCAGCTCCAGCTGCCGACCCTGGTCATGCACTCCCGCGGCGACCAGATGAACCCGATCGCGGGCAGCCGACGGCTGGCTGCGGAGATCCCCGGGGCCCGGCTGGTGACCCTGGAGTCGGACAACCACGTGCTGCTCGACGGCGAGCCGGCCACCCAGGTCTTCTTCGCCGCCATGGCGGACTTCCTGGCACCCGACGCGGCGGCCGCCGCGACCGGCGTACCAGTCGATCTGCCGCGGCAGAACGGGACGACCGATCCGGCCGCGCTCGCGCAGCTGACCGGCCGCGAGCGCGAGGTGCTCGACCTGGTCGCGGCCGGCCGGGAGAACCGGGAGATCGCCGAGGCGCTCACCCTCAGCGTCCGCACCGTGGAGCGGCACCTGCAGACCGTGTACCGCAAGCTGGGGCTGACCGGCTCGGCCCAGCGCACCGCGGCCGCCGCCCTGGTGCGCGGTGCGGGCGACTACGCGCGCGCCGCCACAGCGGGCGGCTGAGCCCGCCGGAAGTTACGCGTCGGCGCTGTGTCGCGGCTCCGTGGCGCTTCCTAGCGTCGAGAGCACACCTTTCGACATGAGGAGCTCCGACATGACCATGACTACTGACCAGACCGAGGCCGACCGCGCGCTCAAGGCCAAGCACCGCGCGATGTGGGCGCTGGGCGACTACCCCGCCGTGGCCCGCGACATCGTCGGCGACCTCGGCCCGGTCCTGGTGCAGGCCAGCGGCGTCGGCCCGGGCGAGCGGGTGCTCGACGTGGCCGCCGGGTCCGGCAACGCCAGCATCCCCGCGGCCGCCGCCGGCGCCTCGGTGATCGCCTCCGACCTGACCCCCGAGCTTTTCGAGACCGGCCGCAAGGCCGCCGCCAAGGCCGGCGTCGAGGTCGACTGGCAGCAGGCGGACGCCGAGGCGCTGCCCTACCCCGACGCGTCCTTCGACACGGTCCTGTCCTGCCTCGGGGTCATGTTCGCCCCGCACCACCAGGCCGGCGCGGACGAGCTGGTCCGGGTCCTGCGCCCGGGCGGCACCCTCGGCCTGCTCAGCTGGACCCCGGACGGCTTCATCGGGCAGATGTTCGCCACCATGAAGCCCTACGCACCGGCGCCCCCGCCCGGAGCGCAGCCGCCGCCGCTGTGGGGCAGCGAGGATCACGTCCGGGCCCTGCTCGGCGACCGCGTCACCGAGGTCTCGGCGTCGCGGGCGTCCCTCGTCGTCGACGAGTTCGCGACGCCGGCCGCCTTCCGCGACTACTTCAAAGCCAACTACGGCCCGACGATCGCCGTCTACCGGGCGATCGCCGACGACAAGGAGAAGGTCGCCGCGCTGGACCGCGAGCTCGAGGCGCTCGGCCGCCGGTTCGACCGCGGCACCTCCGGCAGCTCGGTACTCGACTGGGAGTACCTGCTGCTGACCTGCGAGCGCACCTGAGGGTCCGCCTCTTGCCGGTGAAGGTGAGATGGCCCGGTCCGTGCGGGATTGCCACGGACTGCTCGGGAACACCCACGGGTGGTTGCCCACAGGGGCGTTCCCGCGGGAACGCTTCCGCGATCAGAACGGCACCCATCGCGTGGGCTGGCCGCTCGATTGGGTGTGCACGAAAGACGACTCAACGAGCCCTCGTTGCCGGATATCCGGTCCAATTGACCCGTTGCGTCGTCTTTCGGGTTCGCGGCACGTCTAGTTGTCTTGTGGAGCAATTCCGAATCCGTGCGGTGGTGTCTTCATGATGGGAGTGCTGGGGTGCCAGGCAGCGGCCCCGATCTGCTCCGATCTTGCGATTCCGGCGCACCCATGTGCCAGAGGTCGCCACTCGCTGTGCAGAAATCGCGGTCCAATGCCTATCTGACCGGCATCCTCAGCGCGGCTCGATCGATTGGACCGCGATTTGTGCACGCGTTGAGTGGTGCCTCACCTGCACGGTGAGATTCCGCTACGGCGCCGCGGCGGCCAGGACCTTGGCGCGGATCTCGTCCGGGCCGTCCGCCGTGGCGCCCGCCGAGCCCAGCCAGGCGGCGATCTCGCCTCGCTCGGCGTGACACATGACGCCGATCACGTCGCCGGGGACGGCCTGGTCGACGAGCGCCTGCAGCCCGGCCAGCTCGGTGGCATGCACGGGTACGTCGTGCACGCCGACCGCCGCGGCGCCCTCCTGGAGCAGCTCGGCGAGCTCGTCGGCGTCGCGGCCCCGCAGGTAGTGCTCCTTGTGCCCGATCACCACCTGGTCGGCGCCGCGTGCGGCCATCTCGCCCACGGCGCGGATGATCTCGTCGGTGCGGTCGCCGGGGGTGCCCATCACCAGCCGCACCGACGCGTGCAGCCCGCCCAGCCCGCGCAGCACCTCGAGCAGGGCCGCTACCCCCGCCTCGTTGTGGGCCAGGTCGACCACGACGGTGACGCCGTTCAGCTCGTAGACGTTCATCCGGCCCGGGTTGTCCTCCGGCCCGGGCCGGAAGGACCGCAGCCCGTCGACCACCGCGGCGCGGGGCAGGCCGACGCCGAGACCCGCGCCGACGGCCGCCAGCGCGTTCTCCACGTTGACGTGCGAGAGACCGGCCAGGGTCATCGGCACGTCGACCACCGGGACAAGCGGGTCCGGCTCGACCCGGGGCTCGAGCACGGTGATGTCGCCGTCGATCAGCGTCACCGCGCGGCCGCCCTCGTCGAGCACCTTCCGCAGCGCCGGTGACTCCGGGTCGCGGGAGAAGACGCAGACATTGGCCGTGAGGCCGAGCCGCATCGCGAAGGTCCGGGGGTCGTCGCCATTGAGCACGACCCAGCCGCGGGCACGGGTGACGCGGGTGACCACCGCCTTCACCTCGGCGAGCTGGTCGACGGTGTCGATGCCCTGCTGCCCGAGGTGGTCGGCGCTGACGTTCGTCACGACCGACACGTCGTTGTGCACGACGCCGAGGCCGCGCAGCAGGATCCCGCCGCGCGCCGTCTCGGTGACCGCCAGGCGCACCCGCGGGTCGTCGAGCACCCGGGCCGCGCCGCTGGGCCCGGAGTAGTCACCCGGCTCCACCAGCTCGCCGTCGATGTAGACCCCGTCGGTCGAGGACCAGCCGACGACCAGGCCGGCACACCGGCCCATCCTGGCCACCATCCGGGACGTGGTCGTCTTGCCGTTGGTACCGGTGACCGCGACGACAGGGACGTGCGGACGTCGGGCCCCGGGTGCGTCACCGAGCTCGGAGCGGCGCACCAGCGCGGCCGCCGCGGCCACGACGGCGTTCACGTCCTCGGCCGGCAGCGCGTCGAGCACGCCGGCGACGGCGTGGCCGAGCGCCTGGGCCCGGTCGCGGTGCCGCCAGGGGAACGCGACCACGGTGCGGTGCAGCTCGGTCGTCGGCCGGCTGCGCACGGCAAGCCTGCTGGTGCCGGACTCGCGGGCTACCCGGCGTACGACGGCAACGACGACCCGCAGCGCGAACCGTTGCCGCAACCCGGTCCCCGCAGAGCCCGGCCGGGCCGCCGCGAGGCCCAGCGACTGGCCCACCTCGCGGGCCGCGGCGTCCGGCAGCGCCAGCAGCGTCGAGATGTCGAGCGTCAGCTTGACCGCGGCGCGGGGGAAGTAGAGGTTCGCGCCCTCGAGCACCCGCAGCTCGACCAGCGACGGCCGCTCGGCGTCCAGGGGGACCAACCGTCCTTACGCGCCCATGGCGTGCACGCCGCCGTCGACGTGCACGATCTCCCCCGTGGTGCGCGGGAACCAGTCCGACAGCAGGGCCACGCAGGCCCGGGCTGCCGGCTCGAAGTCCGAGACGTCCCAGGCCAGCGGCGCCCGGGTGGCCCAGACGCCCTCGAACTCGTCGAAGCCCGGGATCGACTTGGCCGCGGTCGTCTTCAGCGGCCCGGCCGCCACCAGGTTGACCCGCACGTTCTCGGGCCCGAGGTCGCGGGCCAGGTAGCGCGCCGTCGACTCGAAGGCTGCCTTGGCCACGCCCATCCAGTCGTACTTCGGCCACGCCACCGTCGCGTCGAAGGTCAGGCCCACCACCGACCCGCCGGACGGCATCAGCGGCTGGGCGGCCACCGCGAGCTCCTTCAGCGAGTACGCCGAGATCTGCACGGCCGTCGCCACGTCGGCCCACTCAGTCTTGAGGAAGTTGCCGCCCAGCGCCGCCTCCGGCGCGAACCCGATCGAGTGCAGCACGCCGTCGAGACCATCGACATGCTCGCGCACCCGGTCGGCCAGGGCTGCGAAGTCCTCGGCGTTGCTCGCGTCCAGCTCGATGATCGGCGGCGTGCTTGGCAGCCGCTTGGCGATCGCCTGGGTGATGCGCATGGTCCGGCCGAAGGACGTGAGCACGACCTCCGCGCCCTCCTGCTGCGCGATCCGGGCCACGTGGAAGGCGATGGACGAGTCCATCAGCACCCCGGTCACGAGGATCCGCTTGCCGTCCAGGATGCCCATCTAGTGCCCCATTCCTAGTCCGCCGTCAACGGGTATCACTGCGCCCGTGATGTAGGCCGCGTCCTCGCTGGCGAGGAACCGCACGACGTTCGCGACCTCGTCCACCGAGGCGAACCGGCCGAGCGGGATCTGCCCGCGATAGGTCTTCTGCAGGTCCTCCGGCAGCTCGGCCGTCATGTCGGTCTCGACGAAGCCGGGCGCCACCACGTTGAACGTGATGCCGCGCGAGCCGAGCTCGCGAGCGAGCGACCGGGCCAGCCCCACCAGGCCGGCCTTGGACGCCGCGTAGTTGGTCTGCCCCGCGGAGCCGAGCAGCCCGACCACCGAGGAGATGAACACCACCCGGCCGCGACGCAGCTTCAGCATCCCCTTGGAGGCACGCTTGGCGACCCGCCACGAGCCCCCGAGGTTGGTGGCCACGACGGTGCCGAAGTCCTCCTCGGACATCCGCATGATCAGCTGGTCGCGGGTGACTCCCGCGTTCGCGACCAGGACCTCGACAGGCCCCTGCTTCTGCTCGACCTCGGCGAAGGCGGCCTCGACCGACTCGGGGTCGGTGACGTCGCAGCGGACGCCGCCCAGTCCCTCGGGCGGCTGGCCGGACCGGTACGTGACAGTGACCCGGTCGCCGCCGGCCGCGAGGGCGCGGGCGATGGCCAGGCCGATGCCGCGGTTCCCGCCGGTCACCAGCACCGACCGGCCGGAGGGGGCAGCGGTGGGCTCGGATGGCTGATCGGTCACGGGCGCGACGCTATCGGGTTGCGGCCGGACGGCGGCATCCAGCCCTCGCCGGGGCCGGGTTAGGGTCTGTTCCGATGCGCGCCATCCAGGTCAAGCAGTTCGGGGGCCCCGAGGTCCTCGAGCTCGTCGACCTGCCCGCGCCCACACCTCAGGGCTCGCTGCAGCTGCTGGCCGTGACCGCGTCCGGCGTGAACTACGCCGACACCCACCAGGCGGCCGACGACTACCTCGCGCCGCAGACCCTCCCGTTCGTGCCCGGCGCCGAGGTGGTCGGCGTCGACCCGGACGGGCGCCGGGTGGTCGCGCTGGTGCCCTCCGGCGGGTACGCCGAGCAGGCGCTGGCCCATCCCGGCCTGACGTTTGCGCTGCCGGACGAGGTCGACGACACCACCGCCCTCGCGTTCGTGCTGCAGGGCACCACCGCGTGGCACCTGCTGCGCACCAGCGCGCGGATGGCGCCGGGCGAGACGGTCGTCGTGCACGCGGGAGCCGGCGGCGTCGGCTGCCTCGCCGTGCAGCTGGCCCGCGAGCTGGGCGCCCGCCGCATCATCGCCACCGCCTCCTCGCCGGAGAAGCGAGACCTCGCGCGCGACCTCGGCGCAGACGTCGCGCTCGACCCGGGTCCGGTCACCGGCGACTCGACCGACCTGCGAGACGCCCTGGTCGAGGCCAACGAGGGCCGGCCCGTCGACATCGTCCTCGAGATGGCCGGCGGCCGGGTGTTCGACGCGTCGCTGCGCGCGCTGGCCCCGTTCGGCCGGGTCGTCACCTACGGGATGGCCTCCCGGGTGCCGCCTACCCCGGTGCAGCCGGGCCTGCTGATCGGCACGTCGCGGTCGGTCGTCGGCTTCTGGCTGACCCACGCGCTGCGGCTGCCCGGCGGCCTGCGACCGGCGATGGAGGAGCTGCTCGACCTGCACGCGGCCGGCCGGCTGCACGCGGTCGACGGCGGACGGTACCCGCTCGAGCACGCCCGGCAGGCGCACGAGGACATCGCCTCCCGGCGTACCCAGGGCAAGCTCGTGCTCGACCTCGCCCTGACCCCTGACCCGCTAGAGCCCCCGACCTAGCCCGCACTCGAGGAGACCACCCGTGCCTGAGATCGACGCGGCATTCACCAACCTGCCCCTGCGCCGACTCGCCGACGCCGCGCTGAGCCGGGCCAAGACCCTCGGTGCCGACCACGCCGACATCCGGGTCGAACGCATCAAGGACTCGCGCCTGAGCCTGCACGACGCCCGGCTGGACGGCACCAGCGACGGCGAGGACGTCGGGTTCGCGGTGCGGGTGCTGCTCGACGGCTCGTGGGGGTTCGCCTCGCACGTCGACCTGACGCCGGAGTCGGCGGAGCGGGTTGCCGAGCAGGCGATCGAGGTGGCCAAGGTCAGCCGGCCGCTGTCCACGCAGCGCATCGAGCTCGCCGACGAACCGGCGTACGGGGACGTGACCTGGGTGTCGCCGTACGAGGTCGACCCGTTCTCGGTGCCCGACTCGGACAAGATCTCGCTGCTGGCCGACTGGAGCTCGGGCCTGCTGGCGCACGACATCGTGGCGCACGCCGACGCGTCGGTGCACTCGGTGGTGGAGAACAAGTTCTACAGCGATCTGGCCGGTACGACGACGACCCAGCAGCGGGTGCGCATCCAGTGCGCCCTGGAGGCGCTGGGCATCGACAAGGAGTCCGGCCGCTTCGACACCATGCGCACGCTGGCGGCGCCGGCCGGCCGCGGCTGGGAGTACCTGACCGGCAGCGGGCACGACTGGGCGGCCGAGCTGGACGAGCTGCCGGAGCACCTCACCGAGAAGCTGCGGGCGCCGTCGGTCGAGGGCGGTGTCTACGACCTGGTGATCGACCCGACCAACCTCTTCCTCACCATCCACGAGTCGATCGGGCACGCGACCGAGCTGGACCGGGCCCTCGGCTACGAGGCCAACTACGCGGGCACGTCGTTCGCGACCTTCGACCAGCTCGGGACGCTGAAGTACGGCTCCCCCGTGATGAACGTGACCGGCGACCGGGTCGCCGAGCACGGGCTGGCCTCGATCGGCTGGGACGACGAGGGAGTCGCCGGGCAGCAGTGGGACATCATCAAGGACGGGCTTCTCGTCGGTTACCAGCTCGACCGGCCGATGGCGCGGCTGAAGGACCTCGGCCGATCCAACGGCTGCGCGTTCGCCGACTCCCCCGGCCATGTGCCGATGCAGCGGATGGCCAACGTGTCGCTCCAGCCGGCCACTGACGGGCCCTCGACCGAGGAGCTCATCTCCCGGGTCGACCGCGGCATCTACGTGGTCGGCGACAAGAGCTGGTCGATCGACATGCAGCGCTACAACTTCCAGTTCACCGGCCAACGGTTCTTCAAGATCGAGAACGGCCGCCTGGCCGGTCAGCTGCGCGACGTGGCGTACCAGGCGACGACGACCGACTTCTGGGGGTCGCTGGAAGCGGTCGGCGGCCCGCAGACCTACTACCTGGGCGGCGCGTTCAACTGCGGCAAGGGCCAACCAGGCCAGGTAGCGGCGGTCAGCCACGGCTGCCCGGCGACACTGTTCCGCGACGTACGGATCCTCAACACCCAGGCGGAGGCGGGCCGATGAGCAGCACGACAGTCACCGGCGTGAAGGCGCAGGACGTCGTCGAGCGCGCACTGCAGCTGTCCACCAGCGACGGCTGCGTCGTGATCGCGCAGGAGTCCAGCGAGGCGAACCTGCGCTGGGCTGCGAACACCCTCACCACCAACGGGGTGATGCGCGGCCGGCAGCTGACCGTGATCGCGACGATCGGCGGCAGCGAGGGAACGGCCACCGGCGTCGTGTCGCGCAGCAACGTGGGGCTGGACCAGGTCGAGTCGCTGGTCCGCGCCGCTGAGGAGGCCGCCCGCACCGGCCGCTCCGCCGAGGACGCGCGGCCGCTCATCACGCCCGACCAGCTGCCCGCCGGTGCGCAGGGCTGGGAGGAGGAGCCGGCCGAGACGTCCATCGGGGTCTTCGGCCAGCTCGCCTCGACGCTGGGCGAGGTGTTCCTCGACGCCCGGGCCGCCGGCCGCGAGCTGTTCGGCTTCGCCGAGCACCAGCTGCACACGACGTACCTGGGCACCTCGACCGGCGTACGGGTCAGGCATGCCCAGCCCACCGGCCGGATCGAGGTCACCGGCAAGACCGCCGACTGGTCCCGCTCCTCGTGGGTCGGGCACAGCACCCGCGACTTCAGCGACATCGACATGGCCGCCGTAGACGCCGAGCTGACCCGCCGCCTCGGCTGGGCGAAGCGCCGGGTCGACCTGGACGCCGGCCGCTACGAGACGCTGCTGCCGCCGAGTGCGGTCGCGGACCTGATGGCATACATGTACTGGACCGCGGTGGCCCGTGACGCCGACGACGGCCGGACGGTGTTCAGCCGGCAGGGCGGTGGCACCCGGGTGGGCGAGCGGCTGGCCACCAAGCCGCTGCGGGTGTGGAGCGACCCGGCGGCCGAGGGCCTCCAGTGCGACCCGGTCGTGTTCGCGACGTCGTCCGGCTCGTCGCAGTCCGTCTTCGACAACGGGCTGCCGATCAGCGAGACCGACTGGATCGCGGACGGCGAGCTCAAGGCGCTCATCCAGACCCGGCACTCGGCCGAGCTGACCGGGCTGCCGATGACACCGGGCGTCGACAACCTGTTGATGGGCTCGGCCGACGCGACCCGCGGGCTGGACGAGATGGTGGCCGACACCTCACGCGGCCTGCTGCTGACCTGCCTCTGGTACATCCGCGAGGTCGAGCCGCAGACGCTGCTGCTCACCGGGCTGACCCGAGACGGGGTCTACCTGGTCGAGGGCGGCGAGGTCGTGGCCGAGGTGAACAACTTCCGCTTCAACGAGAGCCCGGTCGACCTGATGGGCCGACTCACCGAGGTGGGCCTCACCCAGCGCACGCTGGCGCGGGAGTTCGGCGACTACTTCACCCGCTCGGCGATGCCCACCTGGCGGGTCGGCGACTTCAACATGTCCTCGGTCAGCAAGGCGAGCTGAGCCGGCACTGACCAGGGGTCAGTTGCCCCGGCAGAGACCAAACGTCCCCGGCGCACCATGTGGCAGGCCGTAGTAACGCCACGAGTCGGCCGCGGTCTGAACCTGGGACACGATCTGTCCGTCCGGGTCCGACAGGTCGAAGTCGTTCAGCCCGCTGGCGGCACAGGCCGAGTGGGCGTGATCCAGGGCGCCGGTCGTGTTGGTGTTGTTGACAGTGTTGGGCGGGCCCTTCACCTCTCCGGCGAGCGCTGGACCAGCTGAGACACCGGCGAGGGCGACCGCGCACGCGGCGATCGCGAAATACCGCTTGATGACCATCGTCTCTCCCATTCTCTGGGCGGCGCCCGGACAGGCGCCAGATCTCCAGAACCCCGTGGAGCTGCCCTCTGGGTGATCGTGTGCCGGGGGCACGTGCCCGACCATGGCCCATCTGGGTGGTTGACCGCCCGTGCCGGACCAGATCACGGACTGTCACTGTCGTGCGACGTCCGAGGCGGCGTGCTCGCATGGGTGGCCGGGCGCCGGGGCTCGCGCTGCCCTCCCCCCCCCATCGG
>JAVEDA010000030.1 GCA_030841195.1 Actinomycetota bacterium
GGGGAGATCAAGCGGCACTTCCGGGACAAGGGCTGGGCGGTGCGGGTGCCGCGCCGGCTGCAGGAGCTGCGGCTCTCGCTCGCCTCGGCCACCAGCGAGCTGTCCCAGAAGCAGGGCCGCTCCCCCACGGTCGCCGAGCTCGCGGCCCACCTCAAGATCACCGACGAAGAGGTGCTGGAAGGCCTTGAGTCCGCCAACGCGTACAGCACCCTGTCGCTGGACGCCGGCGACTCGGGCAGCGGCGACGAGCCGATGCCGGTGGCCGAGACGCTGGGCGTCGAGGACGAGGGCCTCGAGGGCGTGGAATACCGCGAGTCGCTCAAGCCGATGCTCGAGCAGCTGCCGCCGCGGGAGAAGCGGATCCTGATGCTGCGGTTCTTCAAGAACATGACCCAGTCGGAGATCGCGGCCGAGATCGGCATCTCGCAGATGCACGTGTCCCGGCTGCTGGCACGCACCCTCGCGCAGCTCCGCGAAGGCCTGCTCGTAGACGAGTGACGGCTGCCTTCAGTCGTCCTCGAGGGCGGCCGCCGTGGCGGGGGCGAACAGCAGCCCCAGGACTGCCAGCGCCCACAGCAGCAGCGGGGCCCCGGCGTACCAGAGCCCGCCCTGCAGTAGCCCGATCGCGACCGGCACCACCAGCAGGTTGGTGACCAGCGCGGGCGACCTGGCCCACCGTCGACCGTGCAGCAGGCCGCGGGCGACCAGCGCCAGGCCGACCGCGGCGGCGAGCGTCAGGCCGGCCGTGGCCAGCGCGCGGACCGCGTCGTCCTCGGTCGCGACCACCAGCTCGACCAGGTAGAAGACGGCGACCGCGGCCAGCCCGAGGGCCTGCAGGCCGACCAGCGCGGCACACAGCCGCAAGGTGGACCCTGGGCGAGACACGGCTCGGGACCCTACCTTCGCCGGTAGGATCGTGGCCCATGAGGGCGCTGCTGGTCGTCAACCCGGCCGCGACCACGACCTCAGCCCGGACCCGTGAGGTGCTCGCCAGCGCCCTGGAGACCGACCTCAAGCTCGAGGTGGCCCACACCCGGCACCGCGGCCACGCCGCCGAGCTCGCTGCCGAGGCCCGGGCCGACGGCCTCGACCTGGTCGTGGTCCTCGGCGGCGACGGCACCGTGAACGAGGTGGTCAACGGGCTGCTCGCAGGCGGCGACCCCACTGACGTACCGGACGTTCCCGACCTGGCCGTGGTGCCGGGAGGCGGCACCAACGTCTTCAGCCGGGCGCTCGGGCTGCCGCGCGACCCGGTCGAGGCCACCGGCGCCCTGCTGGACGCGCTGCGCGAGCACCGCCGCCGCAGCATCGGGCTCGGCCTGGCCGGTGACCGCTGGTTCACCTTCAACGCCGGGATGGGCTGGGACGCCGAGGTGGTGGCCCGGGTCGACCAGCGCCGACGGTCCCGGCCGACCCAGCGGCACACGACCCCCCGGGACTACTTCCGGGCCGCCGTCGAGCAGTTCTTCCTGCACAGCGACCGCGGGGCGCCGGCGATCACGCTGGAGGTGCCCGGCGCCGACCCGCTGCCGCTGCACATGGCCATCGTCGCCAACACGGCGCCCTGGACCTACCTCGGCGACCGCCCGCTGCTCACCTCGCCGGAGGCGTCCTTCGACACCGGCCTGGACCTCTACGCCCTGACCCGACTGCGCACCGTGGGCACTCTCTCCGAGGCGCGCCGGCTGCTGCGCGGCCGGCCGACCCCGGACCGGCGCGGACCGCGGACCCTGGTGCACCGGCAGCACGACCTGGCCGAGCTCACGTTGCGGGCCAGCCGGCCGGTCGCCGCCCAGGTCGACGGCGAGGCGCTGGGCGACCTGCAGTCGCTGACTTTCCGCGCCGTCCCGAACGCCCTGTGCGTGGTGGTCTGAGGTATTTCGCCGGGTGCCCTGCGTCACACGGTTGTGACGCATGCGACAGGACGGGTGGCGAAAAAGGTGCCTGCGGACCTTGTAACCCACCTTTTCCTTTGCCAGGGTTGAGAACGCGTGTTCAGGAGTGCTGCAAGGTGGGTATGCGCTGCCGGACATCCCACGGGCGGAGATGGACCGGAAAGGTCCTTGACGTCCGTGGGTAGCCTCGTGAACAGTTTCACAAGCAGTCGGTTTCCCCCCTTCCGACGCCAACCGATTGAGGAGTGACGCGCATGGACTGGCGCCACCGTGCCGCCTGTCGAGACGAAGACCCCGAGTTGTTCTTCCCCATTGGGAACACCGGGCCCGCCCTCCTGCAGATCGAGGAGGCGCGAGCTGTCTGTCGTCGCTGCGAGGTGGTCGACACCTGCCTGACCTGGGCGCTCGAGTCCGGCCAGGACGCCGGCGTCTGGGGCGCCATGAGTGAGGACGAGCGCCGCGCGCTGAAGCGACGCACCGCCCGCAACCGGGCCCGTACCGCCTAGCCCCAGCGGCAGCACTTGACGACCCTGGACGGGGTCCCGCCGGCACCGGCGGGGCCCCGTTCGTCGTGTCCGCGGCGCGTTGTCGGGGCGCCAGTCACCGCTCCAGCGGCAGCGTCGGCAGGTCCAGGGTCACCCGGGTCCCGGGGTCGCCGGGCTCGA
>JAVEDA010000039.1 GCA_030841195.1 Actinomycetota bacterium
GGAGCTCCCGTTCGACCTGGTGGTCGGCGGCCTGCTGCTGCGCGGCCGCTGCGACGCCGTGTTCACCGACGCCCCCGACGGCCTGGTCGACGTCGTCGACTGGAAGACCGGCCCGCCGAGGACCGGCGCCGAGGCCACGGCCGCCGCGGTGCAGCTGGCCGTCTACCGGCTCGCCTGGCACCACCTCACCGGCGAGCCGCTGGACCGGATCAGGGCGTCGTTCCACCACGTGGCCGCCAACGTCACGGTTCGCCCGGCTGACCTGCTCGACGAGCCCGGCCTCACGGCGCTGATCCGCTCGGTGCCGTTCGCGCCGGGCACGTGACTGCTCTGCCGCCCCAGTACGGCAACACGGGGGGTACGCCGTTGGACAACCTGTAAGCGCAGGCAAGGTCAGCCTTGCGGGCGGTCGGTCAGCTTTCGCGGACGTGGCCCCTGCGAAAGGGCTGTGGTCCAGCGATCGGTATCCGGCACTACGAACGGTCGAACTGGCATACAAACCGTGAGCGGAACCCGTGAAAGGGTCGCGTCATGCGCTGGGTGGCATTCGTCCGGAACGTGATGGTGGGGCGAGAGAGTCTGCATCGCGAGACGTTGATGGATCTTGCTCGGGAGGCTGGCGGCACGGACGTGCTGTCGCACATGGCCACGGGCAACCTGACGTTTGCTACCCATGACATGACTCCGGGGGTGCTGGCTGACCGCCTTGAGGCAGGCGTCAAGCGCGTCCTCGGCCGCGAGGAGATGGTCGCGATCCGGTCGATGCCCTGGCTTGTCAGCGTGGTGAACAGCGATCCCTTCGCGGGCCTCGATCCCGCAGAGTGGGGATTCGAGGTGGCGTTCCTTCGTCACGACGCTCCCCCTCTTGACGCTTCGCGCCTCAGCGATGCGCAGCGAACGGTCCTCACGCGAATGCATGATCGAGAATTGTTCGCTGCCCGCCCTGCGCAAGGCGGTCAGCGCCCTCATGTGAACCGACTGCTGGAACGCGCTACCGGCAGCAGAGCCACGTCGCGAGGGTGGTCGACCCTTCAGCGCATAGTCGCCTCCGCCAATGGCGAATGCGGTTGACGATGCGGCTCACGCCGCGATGGATGCCCGGTGGGTGCCCTTCCCGCGCACCCGCGTGGCGGCTGACAGGACCGCACGGAACCGGCGCTACTCACTGGCGCGTGCTGCACACCTTGGCCAGGATTGGCGTACGACACCTCAGGGAGGACGGACCGTGTTCGCTGTAGCCGGGACCTGGGACATGGATGCTGCGATGCGGCAGCAGCAGGAGTCGTTGCTGCCGAGGCTGGTAGAGGGTGTGAAGCAGAATCCTGGGTTCGTCCGAGGGTTCTGGGCCGACGACGTGGACCATCCGGAACGCAGCGTCACGTTCATCGTCTTCGAAACGCTCGACCAGGCGTGCAGTTTCCGCGAGGCGGTCACCGCGAACGCACCGGCACAGTCAGATGCCGGCGTGGAGCGCGCCGAAATGCGGATCCTTGAGGTGCACGCCGACGCATAGGTGATGCTTCCCGGGCACTTGGTCGGCGGCTGACACGACCAGCCGGCATCGGAGATGCGCCGCGACGGTTCTCGATTGGCGACCGTTCGTCCGGCAAGCGACCCGGCATCATTCAGTCGAGGTCGGCGACGTAGGTCGGTCAAGATCATCTGTGCCGCAACGGCGATCAAGGCGAGCAAGATGGCCGCCGATCCGGCACATACGAGCTGTACGTGATGCTGGGGAGGTCCTGCATGCGGCGCTTCCGGGCCGGTAGCGGCACTGTCGTCTCCTGACCCTGCCGCGCTGAAGTGCCGTTTTGACCGCGGCGCGTTTCCGCGGGAACGTGTGTGTGGACAGCCCGACCCGGTGGGTGCCACGGCGAAGCAAAAGCGTTCCCGCGGGAACGCTGCTGTGGACGACCACGCCGTGGGTGCCGTACTGGGCCCCTGACGTCAGGTGAGCGCCGGCACTCCGGCGGGGTCGTCCTCGACCGGCTCGCCGGCCGGGCCGCGCACGGCTCGTGCCAGCCCGGGCACCGCGGACTGCAGCCCGAGCGCGACCGCGAGAATCGCCATCGCGACCAGCCCGTCCAGCCAGTAGTGGTTCGCGGTGGCGACCACGACGAAGGACGTGACCACGAGGTGCGCGACACCCACCCAGCCCCAGCGCCACGGGCTGACCCGCCACATCCACCAGGCGACGATTGCGGCCCAGCCGACGTGCACCGACGGGAACGCCGACAGCTGGTCGGCCACCTCGACCGTCGTCGGCCCGTAGACCGACTGGCCGTACTGCGCCGCAGTGTCGACGAAGCCCCCATTCGGCAGCAGCCGCGGTGGGGCGACTGTGATGAGGTGCAGGAAGAAGCAGCTTGCGGTCAGCAGGACCACGCTCATCCGCACCGACGGGTAGGACGCGCGGTGGTAGACGAAGATCCAGGCCAGGAAAAGGATCAGCCCGTTGAAGTGCCCGTAGACATAGAACGTGTTGCAGGCCTGGGTGAGCAACGAGTGCCCGAGGA
>JAVEDA010000065.1 GCA_030841195.1 Actinomycetota bacterium
CAGCTCCAGCAGGTGCTTGCCGAGCAGCTCGGGCTCAGGCAGCGGCACCGGGTAGACGCCGTCGAAGCAGGCCCGGCACAGGTTGTCGACGGGCTGCTCGGTGGCCTCGACCAGTCCCTCCAGGGAGATGTAGGCCAGCGAGTCGGCGTCGATCGAGACGCGGATCTCCTCGACAGTCAGCCCGTTGGCGATCAGCTCGGCCGGCGAGGCAAAGTCGATGCCGTAGAAGCACGGCCACTTCACCGGCGGCGAGGAGATGCGGACGTGGATCTCGGCGGCACCGGCCTCGCGAAGCATCCGGACCAGGGCCCGCTGGGTGTTGCCGCGCACGATCGAGTCGTCGACCACGACCAGCCGCTGGCCGGCGATCACCTCGCGCAGCGGGTTCAGCTTGAGCCGGATGCCGAGCTGGCGGATGGTCTGCGACGGCTGGATGAAGGTGCGCCCGACGTAGGAGTTCTTCACCAGACCCAGGCCGTACGGGATACCGCTGCCCTGCGAGTAGCCGACCGCGGCGGGCGTGCCCGACTCGGGCACCGGGATCACCAGGTCGGCAACCGCCGGCGCGTCCTCGGCCAGCGTGCGTCCGACCTCGACCCGGGTGGCGTGCACCGACCGGCCGGCGATCTTGGTGTCCGGCCGGGCCAGGTAGACGTACTCGAACAGGCAGCCCTTGGGCTCGGCCTCGGCGAACCGGGACGACCGCAGGCCGTGCGCGTCGATCGCGATCAGCTCGCCCGGCTCGATCTCGCGGACCTGCGCGGCGCCGACGATGTCTAGCGCGGCGGTCTCCGACGCCACCACCCAGCCGCGCTCGAGCCGGCCGAGGACCAGCGGCCGGATGCCCTGCGGGTCGCGCGCGGCGTAGAGGGTCTCCTCGTCCATGAAGACGAGGGAGAACGCGCCGCGCAGCTGTGGCAGCACCTCGAGCGCGGCCTGCTCCAGCGAGCGGTCCGGGTAGGAGGCCAGCAGGGCGGTGATGATCTCGGTGTCGGTGGTGCTGTGCATCACCGCGTGGCCGCGCACGCCCTCACGCCAGCGCCGGGTCTCGTCCTGGCTGGGTGCCGCACCGTCGTACGGGAGCTCGCCGCTCTCGGCGGCCCGCTTCTCGACCAGCTCGAGCAGGTCGCCGGTGTTCGTCAGGTTGCCGTTGTGGCCGAGGGCGATGGACCCGGCCGCGGTGGAGCGGAACGTCGGCTGCGCGTTCTCCCAGACGCTGGACCCGGTCGTGGAGTAGCGGGTGTGGCCGATCGCGAGGTGCCCGCGCAGCGAGCTGAGGTGGCTCTCGTCGAAGACCTGCGCCACCAGACCCATGTCCTTGTAGACCAGGATCTGCGAGCCGTTGCTGACCGCGATGCCCGCCGACTCCTGGCCGCGGTGCTGGAGGGCGTAGAGCCCGAAGTAGGTGAGCTTCGCGACCTCGGTCGGGTCGTCGCCGGAGCGGTCACCGGACCAGACTCCGAAGACCCCGCAGGAGTCCTGCGGACCCCTCTCGGCCGGGTCGAGATCGAGATTGAGCCGTCCGTCGCCTCGGGGCACGCGCGCAGTCTACGGGCTGGTGGCCCCGGGTCCGAGCCGCGACCGGCCGTCAGCCGCGCCGGGCTTCGATCAGCACCGCGACCAGGCCGCCGAGCAGCGCACCGATGCCGCCGAGCAGCGCGCCGAGGTAGGCGATCAGCCGGGCCCGGTCGTCCACGCCGGCCCCGGGGCCGAGCGCCAGCACCAGGGCCGCGACCAGGCCTACGGCAGCCCCGGACACCAGGAACGCCGGGTAGCGCGGGAGTCGGCGACGGGTCTCGGGCACCCCTTGATGCTAGGCGAGCGGTCGGCCACGGCGCCGGGCACCCAAAGGGAACTCAGCGGGTTCCGGTGGCTGGCGTCCGTCCGGGTGTCGCCGCGAGAGTGGGGAGAGACGAATGGTCATCGAGCGATTGCTCGCGATCGCCTTCTGCGCGGTCGCCCTCGTGGGTGTCTCAGCCGGTCACGCCCTCGCCGGCGAGGTGAAGGGGGACCAGGAACGTTGAACAACACCAGGACGACCGGCGCGCTTGATCATGCCCACTCGGCCTGTGCGGCCAGAGACTCGCTAGAACTGGGCCGCATGTTCGGCGACAAAACGGCCGGCGCCCTCGGCCCGGACTTCCCAGACTCGGATGTCCTTCCCGGTGTGCTCCACGTCCTTCTCGTGGAACCGCACGATCTGACCATCAATCCGTCCCGTCCCATGGACGAGGACGGGCGGGTCGAGACCGACGACGAACGACACGTCGCAGGCGAAGTCCTGGAGCTTGTTCGGCTGGTGGCCATCAACCTCCAGCACACGAACGGACATGCCCGAGGGGACGGCAGTGGGAGTGGTGAATGACATCTGGGTCCTTATCTTTGCTCTGGGAACAGCGTCAGGGTCGTGGCGGGAAGTGGCTGGCACCGCAGATCCAGCACGAGCACGGCGTCCGACCGAAGCTGTGACGGACGGCAATCCACCGGACAACAAGACCGGTCGGGTCGGGCAGCCACGAGGGGCTCGCCGTGGGTATCTGAACGTTCATCGCGACTCCAGGTTCGAGGTCTGGGTTCCTGGGATTGAGGACGCGGCTACCCGACTGGGATGACGCGACACCCGGCAGCAATGGCCGGAGGAGGGTCGGGCCTGTGAGCGCACACGGCTCCAACGGTGAACGGCCAGGACCGCGTCATACGGGTGCCTTCAAGGGGTCTTGATGGGTGACTGGGACGACCCGTAACGACCCGAAGGAGTCCATGTGATCACCACACCGAAGTTCGGGAGCTGATCGGCCGGCGACAGACTGCCGCGCCCTCTGCCCGCTGGCCAAACTTCCGGCAAGCGTCGCAGTCGGACGGTCGGCCGGCCAGAGCATGAGTACGGCGTGGGCTTCGGGGTTTGGGCTTGGCGGAGTCGGCAACCGTGCCGACTCGATAGCAACTCGCAGCGACCCCCTGGTCGTGACTTCACAGACAAGGAGACCACTGCATGATCACCCAGAACCAGGTACGAGACCTGATCGGTTCCGAGCTTCTCGACGCCAACGGCGACAAGATCGGCAAGATCGGCCAGATCTTCCTCGACGACCAGACCGGCCAGCCCGAGTGGGCCACCGTCAACACCGGCCTCTTCGGCAGCAACGAGAGCTTCGTGCCGCTGGCCGACGCCGACGTCACCGGCGATGCCCTCCGGGTCTCGTACGACAAGGACAAAGTCAAGGACGCCCCCAACGTCGACGTCGACGGCGGGCACCTGGACGAAACCCAGGAGGCCGACCTCTACCGCTACTACGGCCTGGAGTACACCGACCGCGCCTCCGACAGGGGCCCGACGACCGGCACCATGGACCGAGGAGCCGGGCACGACACCTCCGGCCGGAACACCGACGAGGCCATGACCCGGTCCGAGGAGCAGGTCCACGCAGGCACCGAGAAGGTGACTTCCGGCAAGGCGCGGCTGCGCAAGTGGGTCGAGACCGAGGACGTGGACGTCAAGGTCCCGGTCAAGAAGGAGAAGGCCCGCCTGGTGACCGAGCCGATCACCAACGCCAACCGGGACTCGGCACTCGACGGCCCCGACATCACCGAGGAGGAGCACGAGGTCACCCTTACCGAGGAGCGACCCGTAGTCGCAAAGGAGACCGTGCCGGTCGAGCGTGTCAAGCTCACCAAGGACACCGAGCAGACCGAGGAGCAGGTCTCAGAGCAGGTCCGCAAGGAGCGCATCGAGGCCGACGGCGACGTCGACCTCAATGAGGGTCAGCGCAACCGCACCAGCTGACCCCCTGAGAAGCCACCTGGCGGCCCCGACCGAAAGTCGGGGCCGCGAGGCCTTGCAATTACTTGGTCGCCTGCCGGTCATCCCCGTGATGTCCACTCGGGCACGCGGGATCGGGCAGGAGCCGGCCGGTGAGGTCCCGGCGCCACAGACAGGTGCAGCGAGTCACGAATATCTCCCTCGTCCAGGTCTGTATGACGCTAACGGGAACCGGGTCGAGAACGGCGTCAGGCGCGCCACGTTCATGGCCCTCGTGACGCGCGATCGGGCAGGGAGCCCAGGCAGCCCTTCCCATTACGTGCTGCCCAGGTTCAGCTGCTGGTCACAACCGGCCGCCTGCGGTGTCGGAGGAGACCCGCTGGGCCAGCCAGACCGGGAAGATCGAGGCCACGATCAGCACCGCAGCGACGACGGTCACCACCGGCGCCTGGTTGGGCCGGGCCAGGTTCGTGAAGATCCACAGCGGCAGGGTCTGCACGCTGGCCCCCGCGGTGAACGTGGTCACGATGATCTCGTCGAAGGACAGCGCGAACGCGAGCAGGGCCCCGGCCAGCAGCGCCGACCGGACCGCCGGGAAGGTCACGTGCCGGAACGTCTGGAACACGTCGGCGCCGAGGTCCATCGACGCCTCCTCCAGCGAGCCGCCGGTCCGGCGCAGCCGCGCCAGCACGTTGTTGTAGACCACGACCACGCAGAAGGTGGCGTGTCCGACGACCACGGTGAACAGCCCGAAGTTGATCCCGATCGGCTCGAGGGTGGTGGTGATCGCGTTGGACAGCGCGATGCCGGTCACGATGCCCGGCAGCGCGATCGGCAGCACGATGAGGATCGAGATCGCGTCCCGGCCGAAGAAGCGGTACCGCGCGACTGCGAAGGCCGCCATCGTGCCCAGCAGCAGTGCCACGGCCGTCGCTCCGAGGCCGGCCTTGACCGACGTGGCGAGTGCGTCGCGGGCGCCGGTGTTGTGGAACGTGCGGGTCCACCAGTCGAAGGTCAGCCCGCTCGGGGGCCAGCCGAAGGTGCGGTCGGTGTTGAACGAGGAGATCAGCACCACGAGCAGCGGCAGGTAGATGAGCGCGAGGCCGAGGCCCATGAAGGTCGCCAGCGCAGCCCGCGCGCCCCGGGAGAGGTTCACAAGTTGTCCAGGGCGCCGGTGCGGCGGACGCCGAGCAGGAAGACGACCATGATCACGATCGGTACGGCGGCCAGCGCGGCGGCCAGCGGCAAGTTGTTGGCGGCACCCGCGTTGCCCTGGATCAGGTTGCCCAGCAGCTGGCTCTTGCCGCCGACGATCTGGACCGCGATGTAGTCACCCAGGCTGAGCGAGAAGGTGAAGATCGCACCGGCCACGACGGCCGGGAACGCCAGCGGCAGCACCACCGAGCGGAACGTGCGGCCCGCCTTCGCGCCGAGGTCGCCGGAGGCCTCGAGCAGCGAGTCCGGCAGCCGCTCCAGACCGGCGTACACCGGCAGCACCATGAACGGCAGCCACAGATAGCTCAGCACGATGACGGTGGCGGTGAGACCGAAGCCCGGCCCGCGCAGCCCGAACGGCGCCAGCGCCCAGTTGACGACGCCGTCCCCCGCGAGCATCGCCCGCCAGGCGTAGGCCTTCACCAGGTAGCTCGCCCACAACGGTGTGAGCACCGCGACGACGAGCAGCCGCCGGGCCCGCGGTGAGGCGACCTTGGCCATGTAGAACGCCATCGGACAGGCGAGCACCGCGCAGATGACCGTCACCGCCAGCGCGACGAGCACGGTGCGCACGATCACCGTGCGGTACGTCGAGCTGGTGACGACGTCGCGGAAGTTGTCCAGCGTGAACGTCTTCACGGTGTCGCCGGTGAAGGTGTTGGTGCTCCAGAACGCCGAGAGCAGGAGGACGGCGAGGGCGCCGAGGTAGACGACCACCAGGATCAGCATCGGCGCCGCGAGCAGCAGCGCCAGCCGCAGCCGCGGATGCCGGTCCAGCACGCTGGAGAGCCGCCGGGGGGCGCGACGCACCCACCCGACGGCTCTCCGGAGTGCAGCCTTCACCGTCGCCCCCGGCTCCTTCTGCGTCAGCCCTTGATCTCCTGCCAGGCGGTCGTCCAGTCGCCGTAGTCCTTGCAGGTGACGTCGGTGCGACCGTCCAGGCACTGGGCGATCGGCGTGTTCCAGTACCAGACCTGGTCGAAGTAGGCCTCGTCGTCGGCGTGGTAGGTGTCGCAGAACGTCTTGTCCACGGTCTCGGCGCAGGACTTGCTGTTCGACGGCGCCTCGCCGAACCACTCCGCCACCTCGGCGTTCACCTTCGGGCTGATGATGTGGTCCAGCCACTTGTAGGCGCAGGTCTTGTGCTGGCTCTTGGTGGCCACCATCCAGGTGTCCGACCATCCGGTCGCGCCCTCGCTCGGCAGCACCGCGGCGACCTTGGCCTTGTCCGCCGCTGCCAGGTTCAGGATGATCTGCCAGGTCGTCCCGACGACCGAGTCGCCGTTCTTGAAGGCCTGGATCTCCTTGGTGTAGTCCGACCAGTACTCACCGATGTTCGCGTTCTGCGCCTTGAGCAGGTCGACCGCCGCGGTGAACTGCTTGTCGTCCAGGGCGTAGGGGTTCTTGATCCCGAGGTCCGGCTTGGTCTTCATCAGGTAGACCGCTGCGTCGGCGATGTAGATCGGCGAGTCGTAGGCGGTCACCTTTCCCTGGTACGGCGATGCCTGGTCGAAGACGACGCTCCACGAGGTGGGCGCCGGCTTCACGACGTCGGTGTTGTACATCAGCAGGTTGGCGCCGCGGCCGTGCGGGATGCCGTAGGCGACACCGTTGACGCTGTTCCACGGCTTCATCTTCAGGCCGTCGAAGACGTCGGCGTAGTTGGGCACCAGGTCGGTGTTGACCGGCTCGACGTCACCGGAGGCGATCAGGCGCAGCGAGGCGTCGCCGGAGGCGGAGACCACGTCGTACTGACCGGTCTTCATCAGGTTGACCATGTCGTCCGAGGTAGGTGCCGTCTTCACGTTGACCTGGCAGCCGGTCGCCTTCTCGAACGGGGTCACCCAGTCGACCGCCGGATCGGTCGAGCCGTCCTCGGCGTACCCGGCCCAGGCGACGACGTTGAGCTCCCCCTCGGGCGTCCCGAGCTTGTCGAGTGCCTTGAGGTCGGGCGGCGTGAAGCCCTGCGGGGCCGCCTCGTTCCCGGTCGCAGTCGGCGTGCTGTCACCGCTCCCGCCGCTGCTGCCTCCGCAGGCAGCGAGCGCGAGCAACCCGGCCGCTCCGAGCGCGACCATCTTGGTGCCGATCATGTGTGCCCTCCCTGGCTGACCGCGCCCCGCGCACGGTGGTCATTTGTCGGGTCCTGCCCATCAGCTGCCGCGCCGTCGATCGAGACGCGGTAGACGTGTTCCCGGCCGAAGCCGATCTGGGCCCGCTCGCCGCGGGCCAGCACCGGGTCATCCGGGTCGCCGGTGTTCTGCACCAGTGCGGTCATGTCGGCGCCGGCGTCCAGCCGCACCAGCACCCGGGTCGACGCACCGGCGTACACGACCTCGGTGACCAGCCCGTCGGCGCGGACGTCGCCGGCAACCGTGCCGGGCGAGCCGACCCGGACCTTCTCCGGGCGCACCGACACGGGCGCCGGGTCTCCGAGCAGCGCGACCGCCGGCTCACCTTGCAGCAGGTTGGACGAGCCGACGAAGCCGGCGACGAACGCCGAGGCCGGCCGCTCGTAGACCTCCGACGCCGTGCCGACCTGCTCGATCCGGCCGCCGTTGAAGACCGCGATCCGGTCGCTCATGGTGAGCGCCTCGTCCTGGTCGTGGGTCACGAACAGGAATGTGATGCCGACGTCGCGCTGGATTGCCTTGAGCTCGACCTGCATCTGCTCACGCAGCTTGAGGTCGAGGGCGCCGAGTGGCTCGTCGAGCAGCAGCACCCGGGGCCGGTTGACCAGGGCGCGGGCCAGCGCCACGCGCTGCTGTTGACCACCGGACAGCTCGCGGGGACGGCGGTCGGACTTGCCCTCCAGTTGCACGAGCTCGAGCATCTCGTTCACCCTGCGGCGGATCTCGGTCCGGTTCACGCTCTTGCGCTCCAGGCCGAAGGCCACATTGTTGAAGACCGACATGTGCGGGAACAACGCGTAGGACTGGAAGACCAT
>JAVEDA010000127.1 GCA_030841195.1 Actinomycetota bacterium
ATCCCCTGCTGGCCACCGCCGCCTACAGCCGGCTCACGACCGCCCGCCGACGTGACCTGCACCGGCAGGCGGCCGCAGCGAGCCAGGGCGCCGAGGAGCGCGCCCGGCACCTGGCGCTGGCGGCGGCCGGGCCCGACCGCGCGACCGCGGCCCTCCTGGAGGAGGCAGCCCGGCTGGCCGGCGCCCGCGGGGCGCCCGAGGCAGCCGCCGAGCTGGCCGGCCACGCCGTACGCCTCACACCGGGCGACGACGGTCCGGCCCGGCTGCGCCGGATGACCGAGAGAGCTGACCATCTGGTGCGCGCCGGCGACGAGCCGACCGCGGCGGCCCTGGTCGAGCAGGTGCTGGCCGGTGGTGCGACCGGAACGGTGCGAGCACGGGCCCTCGTGCACAGCGCGTTGCTCGCCGCAGACGCGCCGACCGCCGTGGCGCGGCTCGAGGAGGCGGTCGCCGAGCCCGGGGTCGACCGGCTGCTCGCGGCGCAGACCCTGGCCCTGCTCGCGTGGCAGCGGGGCGCCTGGCTGGGCGACGCCCGGACCGCGTTCCCCGAGGCCGTCGCCGCGGTGGCGTTGGCCGAGCCGACCGACGACGTGCGCAGCCTGGCCGTGGCCCTGACCACCGCCGGCCTGATGGCCTCGATCGTGGCCGACCCCAGTGCCGAGGACTACTTCCGCCGGGCTCTCGAGGTTGCCGACCGGGCGCCCGACGTCAGCCTGGACCGCCCGCCGCGGATCGCGTACTCGCAGCTGCTCGCCTGGCGCGGCGACTGGGAGCCCGCTGCCGACCTGCTCGCCGCTGAGCGTCAGGTCGCCGAACGGCGCGGCGACGAGGGCATGCTGATGCGCCTCGACCTGTTCGGTGCCGGGCTCGCACTCCGGCGCGGCCGGTGGGACGAGGCGGACGAGATGCTCGTGGCGGCTTTGGGCGACGCCCGCGGCTACTGGCGGGTGACGGCCCTGGTCCAGCGCGCCTTCCTCCGTGGCCGGCGAGGCGACCCGTCAGCCGCAACGGACGCCGCAGAGATCGCGGCGTCTCCGATGGCCCAGGCCGACCCGTTGCTGGCGGCGTCCGCGGACCACGCGCTAGGGCTGCTGGCAGCCGCGCGACGGGACGTCGTGGCAGCAGCCGACCTGCTCGGCCGGCTACCCCGCCAGATCGACGGGGCCGGCGCCCGGACGGCCGACCTGCTCGCGGTGGTGCCCGAGACCGTGGCCGCCCTGGTCGAGGCGGGCCAGCAGGACGAGGCAGCGGCCGTCACCGACCTGCTGGTGCAGCGCTGCGAGCAGTTCGCGCCGTGGGGCTCGGCCGCAGCCGAGCTGTGCCAGGGGCTGGTGCTGGGGGGCGCCGGCGACCCTGGGGGTGCGCTCGGCCACCTCGCCGCCGCCCGGGACGGCTTCGAGGCGCTCGACGCTCCGTGGGAGCTCGGCCAGACCCTGCTCGCGGAGGGGTCGGCCCTGCGTCGCCTCGGCCGCCGCAACGACGCGGCGGCTGTGCTGGATCGTGCTGTCGCGCTGTTCGCGAGGCTGGGGGCGGACCCGGCCCGCGACCGGGCCCGCGACGAGCTGACCCGGGCCAGGCCGCGACCGCGCAGCACCGACCGGCCGACCGCTGCGGAGCGCCGGGTCGCCGCCCTGGTGTCGACCGGCCTGACGAACAAGGAGGTCGCCGCCCAGCTGTTCACGTCGGTGGCCACGGTCGAGGCTCACCTGACCAGGCTGTACAGCAAGGTCGGCGTCAGGTCCCGGACCCAGCTGGCCCGCCGGGTGGCCGAGGGGCTGCTGGACGTCGACCCGCCGGTCGAGCCAACTGTGGGGTAATCCCGGACGCCGGGACGGCCTGCGCCACCTAGCGTCGGGCGCATGGACGAGGCCGGCTGCACGACGTACCTGGTGGAGAGCTATGTGCCCGGCCTGGACCCGGACCGAGCCGCCCACCTGGACCGTCAGGTGCGGGACGCCGTGGCAACGCTGCGTGGGGACGGGCTCCGGGTGGTCTGGGGCGGCTCGCTGGCCATCAGCGCCGAGGAGACCTACTCGTACCTGGTGACCTGCGAGGGCAGCGCGGCCGACGCGGCAGTCGCTGCGATCGGCGTCGGTGCCGCGCTGGCGTGCGACCACGTCGCGGAGGTCGTGGTCGTCCGGCCGCCATTGGGAACCGACGTCGCCCCGGCATAGACTCGCGCGGTGACGACGACCGCCTCACCTCCGGTCGCGAGCGGCACCGGCCTGCCGGACGTGTCCCAGATCACCTCGTCCGACTCCGCGCTCCGACGCTTCCTGCACGGCCTGCCCGGTGTCGACCAGGTGGGCGCCGAGGCCCGCGCGGCGATGCTGTCGACGCGCTCGATCAAGACCAGCGCCAAGGCCTGGGCGATCGACCTGGCGATCAGCATGATCGACCTCACCACGCTGGAGGGGCAGGACACCCCCGGCAAGGTGCGCGCGCTGTGCGCCAAGGCCCTGCGCCCCGACCCGTCGGTGGCCGACACCCCGCGGGTCGCGGCCATCTGCGTCTACCCCGACATGGTGCCGGTGGCCGTCGAGGCGCTGCGCGGCAGCCGGGTCAAGGTGGCCAGCGTCGCGACGGCGTTCCCGTCCGGGCGCTCCAGCCTCGCGGTCAAGCTGGCCGACACCCGCGACGCGGTCGCGGCCGGGGCCGACGAGATCGACATGGTGATCGACCGGGGTGCGTTCCTGTCCGGTCGCTACCTCGAGGTGTTCGAGGAGATCGTCGCGGTCAAGGAGGCCTGCGGCGAGGCGCACCTCAAGGTGATCCTCGAGACCGGTGAGCTGGACACCTACGACAACGTGCGGCGCGCGTCCTGGTTGGGGATGCTGGCCGGCGGCGACTTCATCAAGACGTCCACCGGCAAGATCGCCCCCGCGGCCACCCTGCCCGTGACGCTGGTCATGCTCGAGGCGGTGCGCGACTTCCGGGCCACAACCGGCCGGCAGGTAGGCGTCAAGCCGGCGGGCGGGATCCGCACCACCAAGGACGCGATCAAGTACCTCGTGCTGGTCAACGAGACCGTCGGCGACGACTGGCTGGACCCCGACTGGTTCCGGCTCGGCGCGTCCAGCCTGCTCAACGACCTGCTGATGCAGCGCACCAAGGCTGTGACCGGCCGCTACAGCGGCCCCGACTACTTCACACTCGACTAGCAGAGCACTGAGGCTTGCGTTGAATACCAAGAAGTTCGACTACGCACCCGCTCCCGAGTCCCGGGCGATCCTGGACCTGAAGCCGTCCTACGGCCTGTTCATCGACGGGCAGTTCGTCGACACCCTGGACGGCCGCGCGTTCAAGACGGTCAGCCCCGCGACGGAAGAGGTGCTCGCCGAGATCACCGAGGCCGGCCAGGCCGACGTCGACCGCGCGGTCGCCGCGGCGCGAAAGGCCTACGACAAGGTCTGGTCCAAGCTGCCGGCCCGGGAGCGCGGCAAGTACCTGTTCCGGTTCGCCCGCATCCTGCAGGAGCGCGCCCGCGAGCTGGCGGTGCTCGAGTCGTTGGACAACGGCAAGCCGATCCGCGAGTCACGCGACGTCGACATCCCGTTGGTGGCGGCCTGGTTCTTCCACTACGCGGGCTGGGCCGACAAGCTCGACCATGCCGGCTTCGGGCCCAACCCGAAGCCGCTGGGCGTCGCGGGTCAGGTCATCCCGTGGAACTTCCCGCTGCTCATGCTGGCCTGGAAGATCGCGCCGGCGCTCGCGTGCGGCAACACGGTGGTGCTGAAGCCGGCCGAGACGACGCCGTTGACAGCGTTGCTGTTCGCCGAGATCTGCCAGCAGGCGGACCTGCCGCCGGGCGTCGTCAACATCGTCACCGGCGCCGGCGACACCGGGCGCGCGCTGGTCGAGCACCCGGGCATCGACAAGGTCGCGTTCACCGGGTCCACCGACGTCGGCAAGATGATCGCCCGCTCGACCGCCGGCAGCCACAAGAAGGTCACCCTGGAGCTCGGCGGCAAGGCCGCGAACATCGTCTTCGACGACGCACCGGTCGATCAGGCGGTCGAGGGCATAGTCAACGGCATCTTCTTCAACCAGGGCCACGTGTGCTGCGCGGGGTCGAGGCTGCTGGTGCAGGAGAGCGCGTACGACGAGGTGCTGTCGTCGCTGAAGCGCCGGCTCGGCACCCTGCGGCTGGGCGACCCGCTGGACAAGAACACCGACATCGGCGCGATCAACTCGGCCGAGCAGCTGGCCCGGATCCGCGAGCTGTCCGACGTCGGCGAGGCCGAGGGCGCCGAGCGGTGGTCGCCGCCGTGCGACCTGCCGGTCAAGGGTTTCTGGTTCCCGCCGACCGTGTTCACCGGTGTCTCGCAGGCGCACCGGATCGCCCGCGAGGAGATCTTCGGCCCGGTCCTGTCGGTGCTCACCTTCCGCACCCCGGCCGAGGCTGTCGAGAAGGCCAACAACACGCCGTACGGGCTGTCCGCGGGGGTCTGGACCGACAAGGGCTCGCGGATCCTCTGGATGGCTGACCAGCTGCGGGCCGGGGTCGTCTGGGCCAACACGTTCAACCGGTTCGACCCGGCGTCGCCGTTCGGCGGCTACAAGGAGTCGGGCTACGGCCGCGAGGGCGGCCGCCACGGGCTGGAGGCCTACCTCGATGTCTGAGCGTCTGTCATCCGGCGGAGCCGGAAATCGGATATCGGTGCGGAAGACTCCGAAATTATTCATCGGCGGCAAGTTCCCGCGATCCGAGAGCGGCCGGTCCTACGAGGTGGCCGACAGCAAGGGGCACTTTGTCGCCAACGCCGCGATGGGCTCCCGCAAGGACGCGCGCGACGCTGTCGTGGCCGCCCGCAAGGCGTTCCCCGGCTGGTCGGCCGCCACGGCGTACAACCGCGGCCAGGTGCTCTACCGGGTGGCCGAGCTGCTCGAGGGCCGGCGGTCGCAGTTCGTCGACGAGGTCGCGGCCGGCGAAGGGGTGTCGCGGTCCAAGGCGACCGCCGCGGTCGACGCCGCGATC
The DNA here is from genome assembly GCA_030841195.1 of Actinomycetota bacterium. Lineage (GTDB taxonomy): Bacteria > Actinomycetota > Actinomycetes > JACCUZ01 > JACCUZ01 > JAVEDA01. Next base: position 4,979 of record JAVEDA010000127.1, read on the forward strand.
GACCGCTGGGTCTGGTACGCCGGGTGGTCGGACAAGGTGTCGCAGGTGGCCGGCTCGGCCAACCAGGTCGCCGGGCCGTACTTCGACTTCTCGGTGCCGGAGCCGACCGGTGTCGTCGCCGTGATCGCACCGCAGGAGTCGTCGCTGCTCGGCCTCGTATCGGTGCTGGCGCCTGCGATCGTCACCGGCAACACCGTCGTCGTGCTCGCCAGCGAGGCCCGCCCCCTGCCGGCGGTGACGTTGTCCGAGGTGCTCGCCACCTCCGACGTCCCCGGCGGCGTCGTCAACGTCCTCACCGGCCGCACCGACGAGGTCGCGCCCTGGCTGGCCTCGCACATGGACGTCAACGCCATCGACCTCGCCGGCGCGGGCGACGCCGCCGCCACCGAGCTGCAGGTCGCCGCCGCCGACAACCTCAAGCGGGTCCTCCGCCCGCAGCGCACCGACTGGACGGCAACACCCGACCTGCACCGGATGCTCGCGCACCTGGAGACGAAGACGGTCTGGCACCCCATCGGTGTCTGACCCCGCGCGACTCGTGCTGCTCGCCGGGCCGTCCGGCTCCGGAAAGACCCACCTCGCCGAGGAGTCCGGGCTGCCGTTGCTCGACCTCGACGACTTCTACAAGAACGGCGACGACCCCACGGTGCCGCGGCACCCCACGCTGGGCATCGTCGACTGGTACGACCCCCGGTCCTGGGACGGCGACGCGGCTCTTGTCGCGCTCGAGGCAGTCTGCCGCGACGGTGCCGCGGACGTTCCGGTCTACGACATCGCTCACTACGGCCA
>JAVEDA010000134.1 GCA_030841195.1 Actinomycetota bacterium
TCGCGGGGCTGGTGGCCGGCGCCGGGCTGGTGTACCTGTCCGGCGGCAACCCGCCGTTCCTGGCGTCGACCCTGCGCGGCACCCGGGTCTGGGCCGCGATCGAGGACGCCTGGCGGGCGGGTGCGGCTTTGGCCGGCTGCAGCGCGGGTGCGATGGCGCTGACCGGGCAGGTGCCGGACATCCGGCACCCGTTCCGCGAGGCGGTGCCCGGGCTGGGCGCGGTGCCGCAGCTCTCGGTGCTGCCGCACTTCGACCGGTTCGCCGGGCGGCTCCCGGACCTGGTGCTGACCCGGGTCTCGAACCCGCCCCCGGGTGTGACGTCGGTCGGCGTGGACGAGGACACCGCACTGGTCGGGGGCTGGCGCGAGGACCCGGACGAGTGGGAGGTCGTGGGCCGCCAGTCCGTCTGGGTCCTCAGCCCGGACGGCCGCGAGGAGCACCCTTCCGGCTCGGTGCTCCGCCTCGGCCCGGTCGGCTGAGCTCTCTGCACCGCCGAGTCGCGCGTTGAGTGGCGCAACCTCGTGGCCGCGGACGGCGTGTCGCCACCAGATCGCGCCACTCGACGTCGGACGGGCTCGCTAGCCGCCGGCCATCGCGCCGATCACCAGGAACGGCTCGTCGCCCTGGGCGACCCGGTCCGGCAGCGGCGCGTCCGGCTCCTCGTGGGAGAGGTCCTCCTCGCAGGCGTAGAACCGCACGAACGGGCGCCGCTTGGCCGTGGCCCGGTCCCGGATGGTGCCCAGCAGCATCGGGAACTCCGCCTCGACGGCATCGAGCACCGACCGCTGGGTCACCGCACCAGTGACGTCGACCCGGATCTCGCCCTGGACCTTGGCCATCGACCGCAGGTGCGCCGGCAGCACCACCCGCACCGTGTCGCTCATGACTCCCTCATTGCAGCGTCTGCACCTCGACCGACAGGACGGCCGGCAGGTCGCGCACGATCGGCGCCCACGAGTCGCCGGAGTCGTCAGACGCGTAGACCTGGCCGCCGGTGGTGCCGAAGTAGACACCGCAGGACTCGTGCTGGTCGACGGCCATCGCGTCGCGGAGCACGTTGACGTAGCAGTCAGCCTGCGGCAGGCCTTCGGTCAGCGCCTCCCACTCGTCGCCGCCGGTCCGGCTGCGGTAGACGCGCAGCTTGCCGTCCGGCGGGTAGTGGTACGAGTCGCTGAGGATCGGGACGACGTAGATGGTCTCGGCCTCGTGCGCGTGCACCGCGATCGGGAAGCCGAAGTCGCTGGGCAGGTTGCCGCTGACTTCTTGCCAGGAGTCGCCGCCGTCCTTGCTGCGCATCACGTCCCAGTGCTTCTGCATGTAGAGGACGTCGGGGTTCGTCGGGTGCATGTCGATGCGATGCACGCAATGGCCGACCTCGGAGTCCTGGTCGGGAATCTCGCCCGAGCGCAGGCCCTTGTTGATCGGCTGCCAGGTCGTGCCGCCGTCCGTGGTGCGGAACGCGCCGGCTGCCGAGATGGCGACGAAGAGCCGGTCCGGGTCGCTCGGGTGCTGGAGGATCGTGTGCAGGCACATGCCGCCGGCGCCGGGCTGCCACTGCGGGCCGGTGTCGTGCTTGCGCAGCCCCGAGAGCTCGGTCCAGGTCGTCCCGCCGTCGGTCGACTTGAAGAGCGCGGCGTCCTCGACGCCGGCGTAGACCGTGTCGGCGTCGTGCAGGCTCGGCTCGAGGTGCCACACGCGGGTGAAGGCCCAGTCGCGCAGCGAGCCGTCGTACCACTGGTGCTGGCCGGGGACGCCGTCGTAGGTGAAGTCGTTGCCCACCGTCTCCCAGGTCGACCCGCCATCATCGGAGCGGTGGATCACCTGCCCGAACCACGCGCTGGACTGCGAGGCGTAGATCCTGTCGGGGTTCAGCGAAGACCCCTTGAGGTGGTAGATCTCCATGCCCGGGAAGTGCGGGCCGTCGACCTGCCAGTCCTTGCGTGCCTCGTCCGAGGTGAGGACGAAGGCACCCTTGCGGGTCCCGACGAGGACACGTGTGCCGCCCATGCGCTGATCCCTCCGTGCGTCGCGTGGCCGTGACGGTACTCGTCCGGCCCGACAGGGAGGACCCCTGGCCCGGCCGGAACTCATCGGTCCCGCGGGAACGGTTTTCCGGTACGCCGGTCAGGCCTGGCCGCAGCGCTGCAGCACCAGCTCGCGGACCCGGCCGGCGTCGGCCTGACCACGGGTCGCCTTCATCACCGCGCCGACGACCGCGCCGGCGGCCGCCACCTTGCCGCCGCGGATCTTCTCGGCGACATCGGGGTCCGCCGCCAGGGCCGCGTCGACGGCCTCGAGCAGGGCCGAGTCGTCGCTGACGACCGCCAGCCCGCGCCCTGTCACCACCGCATCCGGGTCGCCCTCGCCCGCGAGCACGCCCTCGATGACCTGCCGGGCCAGCTTGTCGTTCAGCGCACCCGACTCGACCAGGGCGACCACCTGGGCCACCTGGGCGGGGGTGATCGGCAGCTCCGCGAGGTCCACCGAGCGCTCGTTGGCATGCCGGGCCAGCTCGCCCAGCCACCACTTGCGAGCAGCGTCCGCCGGCGCACCGGCGGCGACGGTGCTCTCGACCAGGTCGACGGCGCCCGCGTTGACCAGCGCGGTCATCTCCTGCTCGCTCGCCCCCCATGCGGCCTGCAGCTCGCCCCGCCGGACGGCCGGGGACGCCGGCAGGCCGGCCCTCAGCTCCTCGACCCAGGCCGGGTCGGGTGCGACCGGGACGAGGTCCGGCTCCGGGAAGTAGCGGTAGTCCTCGGCCTGCTCCTTGGACCGGCCGGACGTGGTGGTGCCGGTGTCCTCGTGCCAGTGCCGGGTCTCCTGCACCACCCGGTCGCCGGCGGTCAGCCGCGCGGCCTGCCGCCCGAACTCGTGCCGGACGGCGCGCTCCACCGACCGGAGCGAGTTGACGTTCTTGGTCTCGGACCGGGTGCCGAGCGGGTCCGACGGCGACCGGCGCAGCGACAGGTTGACGTCGCAGCGCAGCGAGCCCTGCTCCATCCGCACGTCCGAGACTCCGAGGGTGCGCATGAGCTCGCGCAGCGCGGTCACGTACGCGCGCGCCACCCGCGGCGCCAGCGCACCGGTGCCCTCGACCGGCTTGGTCACGATCTCGATCAGCGGGATCCCCGCGCGGTTGTAGTCGACCAGTGAGTAGTCCGCGCCGTGGATCCGGCCGGTCGCGCCCCCGACGTGCAGCGACTTGCCGGTGTCCTCCTCCATGTGCACCCGCTCGATCTCGACCCGGAACGTCCGTCTCGATCCGGGCGGGCCGTCGTGGGTGTCGACCTCGACGTCGAGGTGGCCGTCGGTGCAGATGGGCTCGTCGTACTGCGAGGTCTGGAAGTTCTTCGGCATGTCCGGGTAGAAGTAGTTCTTCCGGGCGAACCGGCACCACGACGCGATGTCGCAGCCGAGCGCGAGCCCCACCCGGACGATCGACTCGACGGCGGTGGCGTTGAGGACGGGGAGGGAGCCGGGCAGCCCGAGGCAGGTGGGGCAGACCTGGCTGTTCGGCGCGGCGCCGAACGTCGTGTCGCAGCCGCAGAACATCTTCGACACGGTGCCGAGCTCGACGTGCACCTCGAGGCCGAGGACGGGGTCGAAGGACGCGACGGCCTGCTCGTAGTCCATCAGCTCCTCGGGGGTACTGACGCTCACGCCTCGTCCTCACCACGACGCAGGCGGCGGACGATGATGATCGTGCCGGTCACCAGGACCACCCCGTTGAGAACGGCGTCGATCAGCTCGAGCCTGTCGCCGTCCTCGCGCGCCTGCCGCAGCCGCTGTAGCGCGGTCCTCCCGGCCATCACGGTCGTGACGAAGGTGATGATCGACTTGATGTTCTTCACTTCGCTGCCTCCGTGGTCAGGGTCGCCAGGTCCGGCGCCTCGTCGATGAGCAGGTGCCCCCACCGGTCGGCCAGGGCGGCCTCGAGCGCACCGCCGACCCGGTAGAGCCGGTCGTCGGCGGTCGGTGGCGCCATCACCTGCAGGCCCACCGGCAGCCCGTCCTCGGGAGCGAGCCCGATCGGCAGCGACATCGCCGCGTTGCCGGCCAGGTTGGACGGGATGGTGCAGAGGTCGGCCAGGTACATGGCCAGCGGGTCGTCCAGCCGCTCGCCGAGCCGGAACGCCGTGGTCGGTGTGGTGGGCGAGACAAGGACGTCGGCCTGCTCGAACGCGGCGTCGAAGTCGCGCACGACCAGCGTGCGCACCTTCTGCGCCTGTCCGTAGTAGGCGTCGTAGTAGCCGCTGGACAGGGCGTAGGTGCCGAGCATGATCCGCCTCTTGGCCTCGGCGCCGAACCCCGCGTCCCGGGTGATCGACATGACGTCCTCGGCACTGCCGGTGCCGTCGTCCCCCACCCGCAGGCCGTAGCGCATCCCGTCGAACCGAGCCAGGTTCGACGAGCACTCGCTCGGCAGGATCAGGTAGTAGGCGGGCAGCGCGTAGGCGAAGTGCGGGCAGTCGACCTCGACCACGGTCGCGCCCAGGCCCTCGAGCACCTCCACGGCCTCGCGGAACCGCTGCTCGACCCCGGCCTGGTAGCCCTCGCCGCCGAGCTGCTTGACGACGCCGATCCGCATCCCCCTCACGTCCTGCATCCGCGCAGCCGCCACCACGTCGGGCACCGGTGCGTCGATGGAGGTCGAGTCGAGATGGTCGTGGCCACCGATCACGGCGTGCAGCAGGGCGGCGTCGAGCACGGTGCGCGCGCAGGGGCCGGCCTGGTCCAGCGACGAGGCCAGCGCGACCAGCCCGAACCGGCTCACCCCGCCGTACGTCGGCTTGACGCCGACGGTCCCCGTCACCGAGGCGGGCTGGCGGATCGAGCCCCCGGTGTCTGTGCCCACCGCCAGCGGTGCCTCGTAGGCGGCGACCGCTGCGGCCGACCCTCCGCCGGACCCGCCGGGGATGCGGTCGAGGTCCCACGGGTTGTGCGTCGGGCCGAAGGCCGAGTGCTCGGTCGAGCTGCCCATCGCGAACTCGTCCATGTTCGTCTTGCCGAGCGGCACCACGCCGCCCTCGCGCAGCCGGCGCACCACGGTCGCGTCGTACGGCGGTCGCCAGCCCTCGAGGATGCGGGAGCCGCACGT
>JAVEDA010000102.1 GCA_030841195.1 Actinomycetota bacterium
GGCTCCCGAGATCGCGGCGCTCATCCTCACGTCGTACGACGATGACGAGGCACTCTTCTCGGCGATCATGGCGGGGGCCGCCGGCTACGTGCTCAAGCAGGTGCGCGGCCAGGACCTGGTCGACGCCGTACGCCGGGTGGCGGCCGGCCAGTCGCTGCTCGACCCGGCGGTGACCCAGCAGGTGCTGGACCGCCTGCGGGAGGGCCCGAAGCAGGACAAGGCGCTGGCCGGCCTGACCGACCAGGAGCGGAAGGTGCTCGAGCTGATCGGCGAAGGGCTGACCAACCGAGCCATCGGCGAGCGGCTGTTCCTGGCCGAGAAGACGGTCAAGAACTACGTGTCCAGCCTGCTGGCCAAGCTGGGCCTCGAGCGACGCACCCAGGCGGCCGTGTTCGCCAGCAAGCACCCTCGCGGAGAGCAGGATGGCTGACGTCCGCGCGCTCGTCCCCGCCGTGGTCGAGGCGGCCACCCGGGCACCGTCGGTGCACAACACCCAGCCGTGGCGGTTCGTCGCGCACGACGACGTCGTCGAGCTGTGGGACGACCCGGCCCGCGGCCTGCCGGTGCTGGACCCGGACGGGCGGGCCCGGCTGATCAGCTGCGGCGCGGCCCTGGCGCTCGCCGAGGTGGCGGCGGCCGGTCTCGGGGTGAGCACCGGGACCACGCTGCTGCCCGATAGCGGGACCCCGGAGCACCTGGCCGACCTGCAGCTGGGTGACGCGCGCACCCCGGACGACGCACAGCGGGCGCTGGCGGCAGCGATCGGGCGCCGGCACACCGAGCGCGGTGCCTTCGACGAGTCGGTCGACCTGCCGCCCGAGACGGTGCGCGCCCTCGCCTCGGCAGTGGAGGCGAACGGCTGCCTGCTGCGGGTCGTCGAGTCGTCCGACGACGCGGCCGCGGTGACGGTGCTGCTCGCCCGCGCCAACGACGTGCAGTCGCGCGACCCCGCCTACCGCGACGAGCTGCGGCAGTGGACCGGCCGCGACCCCGACAGCCCGGACGGCATCCCCGCCTCCGCAGTGCCGAGCGAGGCACCGGCCGAACGCGGGTCGAGCTACCGGCTGCGCGACTTCGACGCCGACCGCGGGGACCAGGGGCCGCAGCGGGCCGGCGAGCCGCCGCGCGCCGAGCACCCGCTCGTCGTCGTCATCGGGACCGCGGCGGACGACGCCGCGGCCTGGCTGGCGGCCGGCCAGGCCCTCGGACGCCTGCTGCTCACCGCGACCACACGCGGGCTGGCGGCCTCGCCGATGACCCAGGCGCTCGAGGTGCAGGACACCCGGGCCCGGCTGGCCCGCGACCTCGGCCTGGTCGGGCACCCGCAGGTGGTGCTGCGGCTCGGACTCGCCGCACCGGGGTCCACCGCAGCCGTCGGCCACGCCAACCGCCGCTCGGTCGCCGAGGTCCTCGAGACCCGCTGACCGGCGTACGCGCTGGCCCGTGGGCCTCCCGTGGGCCTCCCGAAAATGATCACGGAACCGTGATCAACACGTGCCTACCGCGATGAATTCAGCACGCTTGACCACCAACGATCACGGAACCGTGATCATTTTCCGGGGCGGGCGGCGGGGAGGTCCCGGCCACCCCAGGAGGCGTCCCGACCGGGTGGGGGCTTTCGACCCTGGGGTGCCCTGCGCGCAGCGACGAACCTTCGAGGTGACAGAACAACACCTCGGCAGCCGGCGGACCGGCTGCCCGGACAAGGAGTCACCATGCGTCGCAGGACATTCGACGGGCTCATGGCGACGGCCGGCCTCGTGCTCGCCGCCGTCCTGCTGGTCGCCGGCGGGTTGCTCAGCTTTGCCCACACCTTCGTCTCCGACCAGGTGCGCGAGCAGCTGGTCGCCCAGAAGATCTTCTTCCCCCCGGCGGGCGAGGCGATCGCCGACCCGGCCATCAAGCCCTACCTGAGCCAGTACGCCGGTCAGCAGCTGACCACCGGCCCGCAGGCCAAGGCCTACGCGGACCACTTCATCGCCGTGCACATCAAGGAGATGTCCGGCGACCGGTCCTACTCCGAGCTGAGCGCCGCCTCGCGGGCAGCGCCGAACGACACCGAGCTCGCCGGACTGGTGAACACCGTCTTCAAGGGTGAGACCCTGCGCGGCCTGCTGCTCAACGCCTACGCCTTCGACACGATGGGCCGGATCGCCCTCTACGCGTCGTTCGCAGCCTTCATCGGAGCCGGCGCCATGCTGTTCCTGGCACTGCTCGGCTTCGCCCACCGCCGGCGCACCGACCCGGCCGCGGAGCTCGGCTTCCACCGCACCCCGGTGGCTGCCAACGCATAACCCACGACCGCCCCTCCGACGAGGGCCGGACAGCCTCCCCCGGGGCCGTCCGGCCCTTGTGCGTGCGCCTACCGGCGGGCCGGCACCCGCCAGACCACCTCGGTGCCACCGGCGGCTCGGGTGCCCACCGAGCAGGTCCCACCGAGCGCCTGGGCCCGTTCGGTCATGTTCCGCACCCCGCTGCGTCGCTCGCCCGGCTGGTAGCCGACGCCGTCGTCCCGCACCGTCAGCACCACCTCGTCGCCGACCGCCAGGTCGACCTCGACCGCCGACGCCTGGGCGTGCCGGGCCGCGTTCGCCAGCGCCTCGCGCAGCACCGCCAGCAGGTGGCCGCGCACGTCGTCCCCCACGGCCGCATCGACCGGCCCGACCGTGGTGAGGTGCGGCAGGAACCCCAGTGCCGGTGCCACGACCTCGAGCGCATCGCCCAGCTGGGCCCGCAGGTCCCGCGACTCGGGCGGCGCCGACAGCTCGAAGATGGTCCGCCGGATGTCCTTGATGGTCGCGTCGATGTCGTCGACCGCGGTGGACAGCCGGGCCGACACCTCGGGTCGCTCGGCCAGGCGGCTCGCGTTCTCCAGCGTCAGTCCGATCGCGAACAGCCGCTGGATCACCAGGTCGTGCAGGTCGCGCCCGATCCGGTCCCGGTCCTCGAACACCGCGAGCCGCGAGCGGTCCTCCCGGCCTTGGGCGACCTGCATCGCGAGGGCGGCCTGACCGGCGTACGCCTCGATCAACCGGACGTCGGTGTCGAGGAAGGCCTGCTCGGCGGACGGCGACCAGCCGACGACCAGCACGCCGTACCGGGCGACGCTGGTGTGCAGCGGCACCAGCACCAACGACCCGGCCGGCCCGCCGAGCAGCTCGAGCGGGGCCAGCCGGTCGTCGGCCACCTCCGGCAGCACGATCGCCGCGGCCGACCCGGCCACCTCCTCCAGGCGCGTGCCCGGGGTCTCGAGGTAGGTGCCGACCAGGTCGTCCTCCGACAGCCCGGCGACCGCGACCACCTGCAGGCGGTGTCCGTCCGCGGGCACCAGCACCGCCGCGGTGTCCGCGCCCGGCACCTCCCGGGCCCGGGCGGCGACCAGCGTCAGCGCGGCCGAGCCACCGGTGTCCGTCAGCAGCGCCGAGCTGACCTCCGCCGCGGCCTGCAGCCAGCGTCGGCGCAGGGTCGTGTCCTCGAACAGCCGGGCGTTCTCGATCACGACACCGGCCGCTGCCGCGAGTGCCACCACGACGTCCTCGTCCTCGGCCGTGAACGTGCCGCCGCCCCGCTTCTCGGTCAGGTAGAGGTTGCCGAACACCCGGTCGCGGATGCGGATCGGCACGCCGAGGAACGTCCCCATCGGCGGGTGGTCGGGCGGGAAGCCGTACGACGTGGGGTGCTCGCCGAGGACGGGCAGCCGCAACGGCTCGGGCCGGTCGATGATGAGCCCGAGGATGCCGTGGCCCGCGGGCAGGTCGCCGATCGCGGCCCGCTGGTCGGTGCTCAGCCCGTGGGTCACGAACTCCCGCAGCCGCCGTCCGGGACCACCCCCCAGCACGCCCAGCGCGCCGAACTCTGCGTCGGCGAGCGTGCACGCCGCGGTGACGATGCGTTCCAGCGCGCGCTCCAGCGACAGGTCGGCGTTGATGCCGACCACGGCGTCGAGCAGGCCGCGGAGCCGCTCCTGCGCGTCCAGCACACCGGTGACCCGGGTCAGCACCGCGCCGAGCAGCTCGTCCAGCCGGGCATCGGCCAGCGGCGTCGGCTCCGGGACCGGACCAGCGGCCGGACCGGCGGCATCCTCCTGCATCGATGACCTCCCGGCTCGACGGTAGGGCACGAGCGCACCGGACGGCGGGCGCGCCCGACTGCTGGCAGCCGCTAGCCTCGGGGTCGTGGGCACCCCGTCAGGTCTGGCCCCGCTGGGTCGCACCGCCGGGCAGCTCGTGCTGCTGCGCCGGCTCACCGCCGCACTGGCCGACGCCATGACCCCCGACGACGTGGCCCGGGTCACCCTCGACCACGTGGTGCAGGTCGACCACGTGCAACGGGCCGGGCTGGCGACCGTCGAGCGGGCCGGGCGCGAGCTCGGGTTCGTGGCCAGCGACGACGACTCGGTCACCTCGACCGCGGTGCGCTGGTGCCGGATCGAGGGGCTGGCCGACATCCCGGTGGCCGAGTGCGTCCGGACTGCCACGCCGGTGCTGCTGCCCACCGCCGAGGACCTGCTGCGGCGGTACCCCCACCTGCACGAGCGGCAGACCGGTCTCGGCATGCGGAGCATGGCGGCCCTGCCGCTGCTGGTGGGCACCCGCTCGATCGGTGCGCTGCTGCTCTCCTTCGACGAGCCACGCGACTTCGACGAGGACCAGCACGCCTACCTCTCGGCCCTCGCCGCGGTCGTGGCCCAAGCCATGCGGCGAGCGCTGGCCTTCCGCACCCAGCAGACGACCTCCGAGCTGCTGCAGCGCAGCCTGCTCCCGGAGTCGGTGCCCGAGCTCGAGGGTCTCGCCATGGGCGCCTACTACGAGTCCGGCGGCTCCGGCGTCGACGTCGGCGGCGACTGGTACGACGTGCTGCCGCTCGCCGACGGGCGGGTGGCCGTCACCCTCGGCGACGTGATGGGCAAGGGCGTCGGCGCCGCGATCGTGATGGGCCAGGTGCGCGCCGCCCTGCGCGCGTACGCCCTGATCGACCCGGCCCCGGAGATCGTGCTCGAGCGGCTCGACCTGCTGGTCTCGTCGCTCGGCATGGCCGAGCAGATCGTCACGGTCGCGTACGCCGTGATCGACGCCTCGCGGGACCGGCTCACCCTCGCGCTGGCGGGGCACCCGTCGCCGATCCTCGCCAGGACAGGGTCGGAGCCGGTGCAGCTCGAGCTGCCGGCCGGGCCGCCGCTCGGGCTCGGCGCCGGGCCGTGGCAGGCGACCGAGGTGGAGCTGCCGCCGGAGGCGCTGCTGCTGCTGTTCAGCGACGGGCTGATCGAGACCCGCACGCTCGGGCTGGCCGAGGGCGTCCGCGAGCTGTGCGAGCGGGTCGGCGGCATCGACCAGCGTCGCCGGCACCCGCGCGAGCTGTGCGCCCGGCTGGCCGAGCTGATGCGCCGCCACGACAGCGACGACGACGTCACCATGCTCGCCGTGATGAGCACCGCCGGCATGAGCATGCGCACCGCCACCGCGGAGTTCCCCGCCGACAGCAGCGCCTCGCCGATGGCCCGCCGGGCGCTGGCCGGCTGGCTGTCCGGCTGGGAGGTGGACGAGGACGTCGCGGACACGGCGGCCCTCTGCCTGTCCGAGCTGGTGACCAACGCCATCATCCACTCCGGCACGACGCCGCGGGTGACCGCGCGGCTGGACGCTGAACGGCTCCTGGTCCTGGTGCAGGACCAAGGACATCGCGGCACCGCCCGCCGGGCCGAGGACCACGACCCGGAGGACATCTCCGGCCGCGGGCTGATGCTGGTCGAGTCGCTGGCGACGGCGTGGAGCGCCGAGCACAGCGCGGACGGGACCACGGTGTGGTTCGAGCTCGACCTGGCCCAGGTCAGCTGACCGTGGAGGTCCTCCGCTACACCGCGTTCAGCACCGACCCGTCCGGAGGAAACCCCGCCGGGGTCGTGCTTGACGCCACCGGGCTGGACGACGCCACCATGCTGGCCGCCGCGGCCGAGGTGGGCTACTCGGAGACGGCGTACCTGCTGCCGCGCGATGACGGACGGTTCGGCCTCCGCTATTTCAGCCCGCTCGCCGAGGTGCCCTTCTGCGGCCACGCGACGATCGCCACCGCGGTCGCCCACGCCGACCGGTTCGGCACCGGCCCGATGCTGCTGGACACCCGTGCCGGCGAGGT
>JAVEDA010000185.1 GCA_030841195.1 Actinomycetota bacterium
GCAGCTCGATCTCGCCGCGCCGCGAACGGACCCGGGCCATGGCGCCGTCGACCAGGCCGAGCCGGGTGGCGTCCTCGGGGCTCAGGTAGACCTCGGCCCGCGGGGCGATGGTGTCCAGCGCGAACGACCGCCGGGTCATCGAGCCGGTGTGCCAGTGCTCGAGCAGCCGGCCGGTGTTGAGCACGAACGGGTACTCCTCGTCCGGCAGCTCCTTGGCCGGCAGCCACTCGGCCGGCACCAGGTGGGCAAGGCCGTCGGTGGTGTTGAACCGGTCGTCGAACATCACGACGGTTCCGTCGGAGTGCTCCGGGTCGTCGTTCGGGTACAGCTTGCCGAACGGGCCGAGGTTGTCCCAGCTGAGATTCCGGTAGCTCGGCATCAGCGGCACCATCTCGTCGAACACCTCGCGCGGCGAGGAGTAGGACCAGTCCAGCCCGACCCGGCGGGCGATCTCCTGGGTGATCCACCAGTCGGCTCGTGCGTCGCCGGGCGGCGGCAGCACGGTGCGACCGCGCTGCACCCGGCGGTCGGTGTTGGTGTAGGTGCCCTCCTTCTCCAGGTACGACGTCGCCGGCAGGATCACGTCGGCGAACTCGGCCGTCTCGGTGACGAAGATGTCCTGCACCACCAGGAAGTCCAGTGCCGACAAGGCCTTCCGGACCAGGTTGGTGTTCGGGTCGGACATGAAGGGGTTCTCGCCCATCATGTACATCGCGCCGACACCCGGCGTGCCGTCCGGGCCGCCCTCGAGCACCGAGTGGACGATCTCGGTGACAGTCAGCCCGCGCTTCGGTGGCAGCGGCGTACCCCACGCCTGCTCGAACCGGGCCACCACGACGGGGTCGTCGGTGGATTGGTAGTCCGGGAAGTACATCGGGATCAACCCGGAGTCGGACGCGCCCTGCACGTTGTTCTGGCCGCGCAGCGGGTGCAGCCCGGCTCCCGGCTTGCCGACGTTCCCGGTGATGGCGCACAGCGCGATCAGGCAGCGCGCGTTGTCGGTGCCAGTGGTGTGCTGAGAGATGCCCATGCCCCAGAAGATGATGCCGGCCTTCGCCTCGCCCCAGACCCGGGCGACCCGCCGGATCACGTCGGCCGGCACGCCCGTGATCTGCTCGCCGCGCTCCGGCGGGTAGTCGGCCACGGTGCGCGCCAGCTCGTCGTAGTTGCTGGTGCGCTCCGCCACGTAGGCCTCGTCGACCAGCCCGAGCCGGATCACCTCGTGCATGACCGAGTTGTAGAACGCGACGTCGGTGCCGGGCTTGAGCTGGCAGTAGATGTCGGCGTGGTCGGCGAGCTTGTCGGCGCGCGGGTCGACGTAGATGACGGTCATGCCGTCGCGCCGGGCCTGCTTGAAGAAGGACGACGCGACCGGGTGGTTAGCGGTGGCGTTGCTGCCGGTGATCAGGATGACGTCGGAGTTCGCCACGTCGCCGTACGTCGTGGAGACGGCGCCCGACCCGATGCCCTCGAACAGCGCGGCCACGCTGGAGGCGTGGCAGAGCCGGGTGCAGTGGTCGACGTTGTTGGTCGTGAACGCGGTCCGCAGCAGCTTCTGGAAGAGGTAGGCCTCCTCGTTGGAGCACTTGGCCGAGCCGAAGCCCGCGATGCCCGCAGGGCCGCGCTCGGCGTGCACCTCGCGCAGCCGCCGCGCCACCAGGTCCAGCGCCTCGTCCCAGCTGGCCTCGCGGAAGTGCGGCAGCACCTCGTCGTAGGGGACCAGACCGCCCGGCTTGCGGCGGCGTTTTCCGGTCCCCTGGTCGCCCCCGATGACGTCGCCGGACAGGGGGCCTTTCGGGTAAGACTCGTCGATCCGGATCAGCGGCACGGTCAGCCGCTGCGGTGACGCCGCGTAGTCCCAGCCGTAGCGGCCCTTGACGCAGAGCCGGCCCTGCGACCCGGGCTGGTCGCGGCCCTCGGCGAAGGCGATGGCGCCGCGGTCCCGGTCGACGTAGTAGGTGATCGCGCAGCCGACCCCGCAGTAGGGGCAGACGCTGTCGACGGCATCGAGCTCGGTCCGCGGCCGGATCGGCACGTCGTGGATCGGCTTGTTGGTGAGGGCGCCGGTGGGGCAGGCGGCCACGCACTCCCCGCACGTGACGCAGGACGAGGCGCCCATCGGGTCGTCGAGGTCGAAGGAGATGCGGGTGGCGTAGCCCTTGCCGCTGCGGCCGATCACGTCGTTGCCCTGCAGGTCGTCGCAGGCGCGCACGCAGCGGTCGCAGAGGATGCAGGAGTCGTGGTCGACCGCGATGACCGGGTTGGACACGTCGGTGCCCCGGCCGGGTCCGCGCGGCAGCTCGCCGGCCGCGACGTCGTACCGGTCGGCGAGGGCCAGCAGCAGGTTGTCACCGGTCGTCGTCTGCTTCGGGTCGTCCTCGGGCGCGGGCTGGTCGGCGAGCAGCAGCTCGGTCAGCGTGGCCCGGCTGCGCTCGATGTCGTCGGACGTGGTGGTGACCGCCATGCCGTCCTCGCACGGCCGCACGCAGGACGCGGCGAGCACCCGCCCGCCGACGTCGACGACGCACATCCGGCAGACCCCGACGGGGTCCATCCGCTCGTCGTGGCAGAGGACCGGGATGTCGATGCCGGCGTCGCGCGCGGCCGCCCAGATCGTGGTGCCCGCGGCCACCGTCAGGGCCTGGCCGTCGATGGTGACCGCGACGGTCGCCGTGTCGGCCGGCGCGCGAGCAGTCGTGGTCACGTGGTCACCCTCACCCGTCGTACGCCGGCATGTCCACCATGGCTGACATCGGGCGGCCGCTTGCGTCCAGACCCCGGGCGGCCCAGTAGCCGTCGACCATGGCCCGCAGCCGCTCGGGGGTGAGCGCGGCGGTGCGCCCGGAGCCCATCTCCAGGGTCTCCTCGAGCAGCCGGGCCGGCAGCCAGTCGTCCTCGGGCTGCCAGCCCTCGCGGATGTTGTAGGCGCGCTTCGACAGCACGATCCGGCGGGCGGTGTCGTGCAGCTCGGCGGCGTCGACGTCCCAGCCGGTGACCAGGGAAAGGAGCTGGGCCCACTCGGCCCACGGGTCGGTGAAGACACCGCGGAGGAACTTGCACAGGATCAGCGAGTCCATCACCGCCGCGCGGTCCTCGGTCTCGACGGCCGCGGCGACGTGCGCGGGCCCGCCGTCGAGGCGGTCGAGGTCACCGCCCAGGTCGGCCTCGTAGGCACCGGACCGGTTGTGGTCGGCACCGCGGGCGTTGACGGCCAGGCCGAGCGCCATCGCGTGCAGGGACCGCGGCTCGTAGCCGGGCAGCTCGAGACCCTTGACGTGCGGGGCGAAGTCGGCCGAGCCCTGGCCGACCTCGGCTGCCGCCCGCCGCGAGCCCAGTGCGAGCAGCGGCCCCAGGCCGGTGCCGCTGCCGATCTCGTCCAGCGCCCGCAGCAGCGCCGCGCCGTCGCCGAACCGCAGCCACGGTGCGTCCAGCAGACCCTTCTCGGCGCACTCCATCGCCCAGGCGATGGTGCCGCCGGCCGAGATGGTGTCGATGCCCAGGTCGTCGCACCGGGCGCTCGCCTCGAGCACGTCGTCGGGGTCCGACACCCCGCACATCGGGCCGAGGGCGAACACGTTCTCGTACTCGACCCGCATCGTCCGGCCGCCGCGCCCGGGCGAGAGCTGGTAGATGTGCTCGCAGCCGATCGTGCAGGAAGCGCAGCTGTTCTTCGTGGTGCCGCGCAGCTCGGCCAGCTCCTCCGCGGCGAGAGCCGGCGCGCCGTCGAAGCTCGCGGCCTGGAAGTTGCGGGTCGGCAGGGTCGAGAGGGCGTTGAACGCTAGCAGGTTGGCCAGCGTGCCGAGCTCGCGGTACTTCGCGGTGGCCGCTCCGAACGAGCGGGTCCGCAGGTCCTTGGCGGCCGCCAGCACGCCGGCGGGGTCAGCGGGTGCCACCTTGGTCCTCGGGCGGACCCCCACGGCCTTCACGTTCTTGGCACCGAGCACCGCACCGAGGCCGCCCCGGCCCGCATGCCGGCCGTCGTGCGAGAGCGTCGCGTACAGCACGCCGCGCTCTCCCGCCGGGCCGATGGCGGCGACCTTGAACGCGCGGCCGAACCGTTCGCGCACCGACACCTCGGTGTCCGCTGCCGACCGGCCGACCTCGCCGTCGGCCGGCTCGAGCCGCACGTCCGCGCCGTCGACCAGCAGCACGCTGGGCCGGGCCGCTCGGCCGACGACGACGATCGCGTCGTGCCCGGTGAGCTTGCCGGCGATGGCGAAGTGGCTCGACGCCAGCGCGTCGGTGAGCATCCCGGTCAGCGGGGACTTGGCCACCACGGCGAACTTCGCGCTGGTCGTCAGCGGCGTGCCCACCAACGGGGAGAAGACGAAGGCCAGCGGTGCGTCCGGCCCGAGCGGGTCGACGCCCGCCGGGGCCAGGTCGGTGAGCAGTCGTACGCCGAGCCCGGCACCACCGACGTGCTCGCGCAGGGTCCGGTCGTCGAGCTCGACGGCCTGGCTGGTCCCGTCCGTGACGTCGACGACCAGGGCGCGACCGAAGTAGCCGCCGGGTGTCATCCGCCGGCGTCCGCGGAGAGGAAGGCGACGGCGTCCCCGGCCATCAGCG
Source organism: Actinomycetota bacterium (assembly GCA_030841195.1). Classification (GTDB taxonomy): domain Bacteria; phylum Actinomycetota; class Actinomycetes; order JACCUZ01; family JACCUZ01; genus JAVEDA01. The sequence continues at coordinate 4,567 of JAVEDA010000185.1, forward strand.
GCAGCTCGCCGTCCCGGCCGGTCTGGTCGCCGTTGACCGCTGCCAGCACGTGCCGGTCGAGGACCAGGTCGACGGCGCGCGCAGCGGCCCCGACGGTCGCGGCCCGGGCGGCCCGCGGCCCGCGGCCGCTGCGGGTGGCGAGAACGCCGAAGCACTCGATGGTCACCTCCGGGGCCGGGCGGGCCCGAGCGGCGTCGTAGTCGGCCCGCTCGTTGACGTTGACCAGTGACTCGAGGGTCGGGTCGGCGGTCCGCAGCGCAGCGTCGGCCAGCAGCGCGTCGTCGTCCAGCCGCAGCACGGTCGCGTCCTCGAAGATGAAGGCCGGCCGCAGCCGGTCGGCCGCGACGAGGGCGGCCACCACCGGGGCGAGGCTGGTCCGGTAGGCAGCCGAGAGGGGCTGCGGGTAGCCGCGGGCCACCGGGAGGACGACGTCGAGCGCGTCGCCATCGACGGGATGACTGAAGGGCCGCAGCACCCGGCGTACCAGCTCGGCATGCAGGAACGGCAGGTCGGTGGAGCAGACGAACGCCACCTCGGCCCGGTCGGCCAGCGCCGCCAGCCCGATGGCCATTCCTTGCAGCGGACCGAGCCCCTCGCGCGGGTCGTCGACCACCTCGACGTCGGCCGGGAGGGGCGGCAGCTCCTGTCCCGGCGCCCGGACCACGACCACCGGCTGCAGACCGGCCCGCTGCAGCACGCCACAGGTGCGCCGCAGCAAGGTCGAGCCGTGCCACTCCAGCGCCGCCTTCGGGACGCCCATCCGGGACGACCGGCCGCCGGCGAGGACCAGACCCGCGGCTCTCATGCGTCAAGCCTAGCCACGGCCATCCGGTCGCAGCGCGGTCAGGAGAACAGCTCGACGACTTTCTGGAGGGTGGACACGACCCCGTAGGTGAGGGCGGCCAGGACCACTACCCAGAGCAGGATCGCGAGTGGGGCGGCCAGCCGGTCCTCAGGGGGCTGACCTGCGTTGCGGGCGGTGGAGGCTGAGGTGGTGGTCATCGCCGGGCTCCTTCGGTGCTGCGCAGGTCGACGACGCGGTCATCGGTCGCGGTGGCTTCGGGCTCGTGGTAGCGCTCGTCGACGGGCTTAATGCCGAGGTTCGCAAGGAAGCCGACCACCAGCACGCCGACCATGATGTAGAGCGATGTCTGGTACAGGTCGGCACCCTCGAAGCCGGCCGCGGTGCGGTTGTCGGCGATCTTGTTGACGATCAGCGGTCCGGCAACACCCGCGGCCGACCAGGCGGTGAGCAGCCGTCCGTGGATCGCGCCGACCTCCAGCCCGCCGAAGAGGTCCTTGAGATAGGCCGGCACCGTGGCGAACCCACCGCCGTAGAAGCTGAGGATCGCGGCCGTGAGGACCACGAAGAGCGCGATCGAGCTGGTGCCGGCGATGGCGACCGTCAGGTAGCAGAGGGCCCCGATGCCGAGGTAGCCCATGTACATCCGCTTGCGGCCGATGACGTCCGAGGTCGAGGACCAGACGAATCGCCCGGTCATGTTCGCCAGGGAGAGCAGCCCGACGAAGCCGGCTGCCGCGACCTCGTCGACCGAGCTGAAGAAGTCCTGGATCATCGGTGACGCCTGCTCGAGGATGCCGATGCCGGCGGTGACGTTGCAGAACAGCACCACCCAGAGCAGCCAGAAGGACCTGGTACGGATGGCGTTGGCGGCGGTGACGTTCGCCGTCGTCCGCATCCCATGGTGCTCGGTCGGCGCGGTCCAGCCCTCCGGTGCCCACCCGGGCGCGGGGACCCGGGCGGTGAACGCCCCGAGAGTCATCACGACCAGATAGATCAGCCCGAGCGTCACGAAGCTGGCCGCGATGCCGTCGCTGCCTCCCCCGCCGTACGTCTCGAGGAGTCTGGTCGTCAACGGCGATGCGATCAGCGCGCCGCCCCCGAAGCCCATGATGGCCAGCCCAGTGGCCAGGCCCGGCCGGTCCGGGAACCACTTGATCAGGGTGGACACCGGCGAGATGTAGCCGATGCCCAGCCCGATCCCGCCGATGAACCCGTAGCCGAGGTAGACGAGCCACAGCTGGTCCGAGGCGACGCCGATGGCCGCCACCAGGAACCCGACCGACCAGCAGAGGGCCGCAGCCAGCATCGACTTTCGTGGGCCGCTGCGCTCCACCCAGGTGCCGAGGAAGGCCGCGGAAAGGCCGAGCATGACGATCGCGATGCTGAAGACGATGCCGATCGCCGTGAGGCTGGAGTCGAAATGCTCGACCAGGGGAATCTTAAAGACGCTGAAGGCGTAGACCTGGCCGATGCTCAGGTGCACCGCCAGGGCGGCCGGCGGGAACAACCAGCGCCGGTAGCCGGGTGCTGCGACGGTGCGGTCGCGGTCGAGGAACGAGGTCATGGCGAGGCCACCTCCGGATGACATAGGTCACAACGCCACGTACCCCGCCGAACCGGACGTACTCCTGCGCGCCTGGCCCCGCGCTCAGGGTGTGCCGGGCGCCGCGCCCGGCGGCGCGAACAGGCGAGCGGGATCGGTCTCGGCCCGGGAGTCGACCAGCAGCAGTACCTCGTCGCCCGCCCGCACGACCGTGTCGCCGCGCACCGGCACCAGCGAACCGTCCCGGCTGATCATGCTGATCCAGGCGTCCTCGCCGAGGTCGAGGTCGGCCAGCGTGCAGCCGTCCGCCGGCGCGCCGGCACCGACCTGGTACCGGCGCAGACCGGTCGGCTCGTCCCGGAACCGCATCCCCAGCGACCACGGCTCGGGCTCGACGATCCGCATCGGGACCCCGAGGCGGTGCGCCACGCTCGGCACCAGCCCGCCCTGGACGACGACCGAGAATGCCACCACGACGACCACGACCCCGTAGAGCCGGCCCGCGTCCGGGCCGGCGTCGGTGAGGATGTAGGTGCCCAGCAGGATCGGCACCGCCCCCTTGAGGCCTGACCACACGACGAACAGCCGCTCGCCGCGGTTCAGGTCGACGACCAGCAGCAGGGCGCCGACGAGCAGCGGCCGGACGACGAGGGCGAGCAGCACCGCCAGGCCCAGCCCGATCAGCCAGGCGTGCGCGTCGCCCAGGTCCGCGAGCGGGACCGTCAGGCCGAGCATCGCGAACGCCACGATCTCGCCGAGGCTCGCCAGCGAGCTGTGGAACCGCTCGATCTCGCCCTTGTACGGCGCGCGCAGGTCGCCGAGCAGGATCCCGGCGACGAAGACCGCGAGGAAGCCGGAGCCGTGCAGAGCGGTGGCTGTCCCGTAGATGGCGCCGGCGCCCAGCAGCGTCTGCAGCGGGTAGAGGGCGCCGTTGGGCAGCGGCATCCGGCGCATCAGCACCGACAGCAGGTAGCCGCCGGCCGCACCGACCGCGAGCCCCAGCACCATCTCGAGCGCGAACTCCGCCGTTCCCTCCCCCAGGGCGTGCCAGCCGCCGGAGCCGGCGGTCGCCAGCAGGGCTGCCATGGCCGCTATGCCGACCGGGTCGTTGGCGCCGGACTCCCCCTCGAGCACGGTGCCGGACCGGCCGCCGATCTCGCGGCGGCCCAGCACGGAGAACACGACGGCGGGGTCGGTGGGTGCCAGGGCCACGCCGAGCAGCAAGGCTGGCCGCCAGTCGAAGCCGAAGACGAGATGCGCGAGCAGGGTCACCCCGACCGTGGTGACCAGCGTCCCGACGACACCGATCCACAGCACCGCGCCGGCCGCGGACCGGAACCGGCGCCAGCCGATGTGCATGCCACCGTCGAACAGCAGCAGGATCAGCATCACCGTCACGACCCGCTGGACGGTGATGACCGGCAGGTCGTCCAGACCCGGGACGGTGTGCGACGCGACCGCGGCGGCCACCAGGAAGATGGCTGGCGCGGGGACTCGGATGCGCTCGCTGACCCGGTTGGACCAGACCGCGAGCAGTCCCGCGATGCTCACGACCGCCACGAGCAGCGCGAAGGGGACGACGTCGGTCACGGGGCGGTTCTCACGCTGCGCGGGCGGGCGGCCATGGTCAGGCTCCTCGAGGACATGCGGCACCTGCTGCCGACCAGGCTTCCCGGCTCACCGGGACCGAGCCTATCGGTGCTCCCAGGTCGGCGGGTGCGGACCCGCGACCGGGCAGCGGCCCTGGAGCCGGCCGCAGGCGGTGGTGTCGCAGAGCCTGCAGGTCCAGCGTTCGACTGCGCCGTCTGCGCCTGCGGCGCCGTCGCGGCGCAACCCGGCCAGGACCCGGCCGGCCAGGTCGGCCAGCTGCTCCTGCTCGTCGCTGGTCAGGACCTGCATGGCGCCGTGGAGCTCGGTGGCGCGTTCGCCGGTGACCCGGGTCGCAGCTCGACGGCCGGCGGCGGTGAGCGCGACCGTCCTCGTCCGGCCGTCGCGGCCGGAGCCGCGCCGCACCTGACCGGCCGCCTCAAGCCGGTCGACCAGGCGCACCGTGCCGGAGTGGGTGAGCCCGAGGACCTGCCGGACCAGGTCGATGGACGGGTCCGGAGGCAGCACGTGCCGCAGCGCGGACAGCGCTACCGCGCCGGTCTCGGCCTGGGCGGCCGCATCCTCGACCGCGTCGGTGATCCGGTCCGTCAGGACCAGGGCCAGCGCTCCGAGGACGTTGGCCGCCCGGGCCGGGTCGGGGCCGTCAGGCGAGCGAGTAGTCAAGGGTCACGGTCGCTGTGTCCCCCATCGGCGAGGTGAAGCGGCCGGTGCCGGTGAGGCCGGCCAGCTGGTCGGTGCCGGAGCCCTCGACCACCGTGACGTCGGCCTCGGCGACCTTGCCGTCGAACGTCCCCGCGCTGCGCAGCACGAAGGACCCCTTCTTGCCGGCCAGCGAGCCGGTTACGGTCTGGATGCCCACGAAGTCGGCGCGATCGTCCGCGCTGTAGGCCATCAGCCACCGCACATCCGAGCTGCCCTCGAGGTCGCCCTCGATCTGCTGGGTCACCTTGGCCTCGGTGAGCTTGCCGGAGTCGCCGTGCTCGGCGTACTTCTGCTCGTCCCACCCGGTCACCTGGAAGGTTGCGTTCGCTGTCGTCATGGCATCCGTTCTATGTCTGAATCATGCATATGTCCAGGTTTGGGCGGCGTTGACCAGGGTCTGTACAACCCCAAACCCATAGGGCATGACCCGAGAAGCCACGCAACCCGTACGCCGCGTCGCTGGCCGACTGCGCTGACGGTCCCCGGGATGTGTCCGGGGGTGCCTCGACCATGGCCCTATGGACGGCGAACACGGGTCGGGCCCGATGGCGACGGGAAGCACGAAGCGGCCCTCGCAACCTTACGAGAGCCGCTCCAGTGTCGGGGTGACAGGACTTGAACCTGCGACCTTCCGCCCCCCAGACGGACGCGCTACCAAGCTGCGCCACACCCCGCAGACCGACCTCGACAGCCTATCGGACCGGCCAGGACCCCCGGACCAGCCGCCGCTGCCCCTCGCGATCGACGCCGGCATCGATGAGCTCCGGACGGCTGTCGCAAACACAGTGTCGTGGCGCAGCGTTCAGCGTGCGTTGGGCAGGCGGCCGGACAACGGCCGGGTCGGCCGCCAGCTGCGGGCACGGTGCGACCGCCTGGGCATCGACTACAGCCATTTCGGGCGCTCCACCCGTTGGACGGAGGCCGAGATCCGGCGCTGCATCCCAGCGGCGACCACGTGGGCACAGGTGCTCACCGAGCTCGGGTATGCCGTGGACAGCGGGTCGGCTCGGACACCCTGCGGGCTCACTGCGCACGGCTGGAGATCGATGCCAGCCATCTGGACGGGCTCGCCATCGCAGCGAAGAGTCCTCTCGTCGACGGTTGGCGACTCCATCTCGCATCGGCGGGTGCACTCATCGTCGCTGCGGCTTTGGCCCTCGACGGCCGCCGCGTGTCATGGCCGCTGGAGCCCGCGCCGTACGACCTGCTCGTCGAGAGCCCGGGTGTTGGCGTACGGCGGATCCAGGTGAAGACCACCACTCAACGCCGGGCGGCGACCTGGATCTGCCACCTCAACCGGTCGCGGTACGACCCGACAGCACCGGGGTCCAAGCGCAGACAGTCCTACGACCCGCGCGTCATCGCCGACATCGCGATCGTCGACGGCGACCTCGGCATCTACCTCATCCCCTATCCGGTCGTCGCAGGCAGATCTGCGATCCACCTGAGCAGGTACGCACAGTTCCGGATCCGTCAGCTTGATCTCGCCGCGGACTACTCGTGACCGGGGACCCGGGTGTGCTCCTGCACCATCCGGGCGAACTCCCGGGCCTGCCGCTGGGCGCGCTCCCCCTCGGACTTCTGCACCCCCATCGCCGCCAGGGCGGTGCCGTCGGAGAGGTCGAGCAGCATCCACGGGTCGTCGCGAGAGAGCCGTACGCCGATGACCTCGGCCCACTCCAGCCGCCGGCGCCCGATCACGTTGGCGACAAGGATCCCGTCGTCAGAGGTCTCCACTCGCACCGAAGCGAGCCGGTGCAGCACCGCGACGGCAATCAATGCGAAGAACACGACGCCCAGCCGGGACCACGGCCCCCACGGGTGCGGCCCGCCGGACGGCAGCACGACCGCCAGCGCCACCAGGGTGACCAGCACGGCCGCGGCGCAGATATAGACGACGGCCCTCGCGCGCACCGGCCGGAACACCGTGCGTCCGGAGTCGGCGCGACCGCTCACAGGCGACAGGCGTGGATGTCGGTGACGAGGATGCCGCGGGCGCCGATCTCCCACAGCTCGTCCATGATCTTGTTCGTCTCGGTCCGCGGCACCATGGCGCGGACCGCGACCCAGCCCTTGTCGTGCAGCGGCGACACCGTGGGCGACTCGATGCCCGGCGTCAGCCGGACCGCCTCCTCCACGCCCTCGGCCCGGATGTCGTAGTCCATCAGGACGTACCGCTTGGCGATGATCACGCCCTGCATCCGGCGCACCAGCTGGCCCACCGCGGGCGAGTCGGCGGCACCTGACCGGCGTACGAGCACGGCCTCCGACTCCAGGATCGGCTCGCCGACGATCTCCAGCCCCGCCTGGCGCAGCGTGGTCCCGGTGGACACCACGTCGGCGATCACGTCGGCGACACCCAGGCGGACGGCCGTCTCGACCGCCCCGTCCAGCCGGACCACCTCCGCGTCGACCCCCCGGTCGGCGAAGTACTTCGCGAGCAGACCGCCGTACGACGTGGCGACCCGCTTGCCGGCGAAGTCGGCCACTGCCGACGCCGACCCCGGCTTGGCGGCGAACCGGAAGGTCGACTCGGCGAACCCCAGCGGCAGGATCTCCTCGGCCGGTGCACCGCTGTCGAGCAGCAGGTCGCGCCCGGTGATGCCGACGTCGAGCTCGCCGGAACCCACGTAGGTCGCGATGTCACGTGGCCGGAGGAAGAAGAACTCGGTGTCGTTGGCGGCGTCGAGCAGTACCAGCTCGCGCGGGTCGGAGCGCTGCCGGTAGCCGGACTCGCGGAGCATGTCGGCGGCGGGCTCGGCGAGGGAGCCCTTGTTGGGCACGGCGACGCGCAGCACGGCGAGGGACCTCTCAGCAGGAGTGGACTAGAGACGAGCGTAGACGTCGTCGAGGGTGAGGCCACGCGCGATCATCAGCACCTGCAGGTGGTAGAGGAGCTGGGAGATCTCCTCGGCGGTGCGCTGCGGGCTCTCGTGCTCGGCGGCCATCCAGACCTCGGCGGCCTCCTCGACGACCTTCTTGCCGATCTCGTGCACGCCGGCGTCCAGTGCCGCCACCGTGCCCGACCCGTCCGGGCGCGCGGCCGCCTTGTCGCTCAGCTCGGCGAAGAGGTCGTCGAAGGACTTCACCCCGGCATCGTCGCAGAGGTCAGGGAAGCTGCGGCAGACCGTCCGCGTCCAGCGGCCACCCCGGGTTGTGCGCGATCTCCCAGGCGTGCCCGTCGGGGTCGGCGACGATCGAGGTGTAGCCACCCCACTCCGCAGCCCCGGGCGCGCGCAGCAGGGCCGCTCCTGCCGCCATGAACTCGGTCACAGCGTCGTCGACCTCGGTCGGCGACCCGAGGTTGATCGCGAGGTGGACCCGCCGCTCACGCGCGGTCGGCACCTCGTCGCCGGTGTCGCGGGACATGTCGGTGAGCGGGTAGAGCGCGATGAGCGGGCCGCTCGTGCGCAGGACGGCGAAGTCGTCCATGTCGACTCCGGTCTGCCAGCCCAGGGAGCGGTAGAAGGCCTTCGATCGGGCGACGTCGTCGACGCCCAGCGTGACCAGGGAGCAGCGTGCGGGGACCATGCCCCGACCTTAGGACGGCGCCGTGACCGGGTTGATGCGGTCCGGACGCCGGTTTCGTTCAAGGTCGCCCGTGTTCGGGCCGAATGTCTGGCGTGACCTCCATCCTGCCCGAGCTACGGGTCTCTCAGGACCGTCGCCCGCACGTGACCAGAGTGACCGCGATGGGGATCGCCGCCGCAGTGGCCCTGGCGCTCGTCGCCGTCGGCGTCCTGGCCGTCACCAGGTCCGGCGACCACCGCGCGGCAGCCGCCCCGTCGTCGGTGCTGCGGGCGGCCACCCCGTGGGAGCGGACCGACTTGCACGCCGTGACCCAGCCGGTGGCCGTCGCGGGCAATCGACTGCTCGTCTACGTCGGCGAAGCCGGGAAGTTCCGGCTGGTGAGCCTGTTCGTCGGCTCGGGCGTGACGGCCTGGGCCCTCAACGCCTCGCCCTCGATGATCGCCCCCGGCACGGCACCGGTCACCACGGTCATCGGTGGCACCGTGGTGTTCCTTCAGCCGCTCGCGTTCCCCGGTGCGGCACAGGTGGTCGCGGTCGACGTCGAGAGCGGTCAGGTCCTCTGGCGCAGCGCTGGCGGCTTCTTCTCCGGCTGGCCGCAGGTCTGCCCCGACGACATCGGCTCGGTCTGCCTCAGCGGACGAATGGCAAGTGCGGGCGACGCATCGTCCCTGCGCTTCGACGTCGCGACCGGCCGCCTTGGTGCGTCCGTGACCGCGCCGGACGGCGCCCGCGAGCTCGCACCCACCCTCTACGGCAGCGAGCAGCGGAACCCCGAGCTGCTCGTCGCCACCTCGGGCGGCAAGATCGCCTGGCAACGGCCGTTGGACGAGATCTTCACCATGCGTGGGGCCTCGACGGACCGCGGCTGGAACTTCGACCGGCTCCGCCACGACAAGCTGTACGTCGGTTCGGTCGGTGCGGCGCCGACCCGGACGCCCGCCGGCAAGCCGGCGATGGACCTCGCTCGGACCGCCACGGTGGGCCTGCGCATGTCGGACGGCCGCCTGGCCTGGAGCGACTCCGGCTCCTACTACCTCTGCAACCAGCTGCCCTGTGCCGGGGCCCCGGACCCGGGCGTGAGCGACCAGGCTGCCGCCACCTCCGCCGGCGCCCGGGTGGGCCTGCGCCTGCGTGGGACCGGTCTGGTCAGCTGGTCCCGCCGTACGCTCGAGCCAAAGGTGGCAGCGAACGCCCGTGGTGTCATCGAAGGCTTCGACCCGGCCACTGGCAAGACGCTGTGGACCTTCGACGTGACCAAGACCCCCGACCTGCTGGCGATGCAGCCGGTCGCCACCGGGCCGGGTGGCCAGATCTCCGTGACCGACGCCAAAGGCGCAGCCGTGCTCCTCGACCTCGAGACGGGCAAGACCCTCGCTCTCCCGGCCAAGGCGGCCCTCGCGTGCACCGCGCAGACCCAGTACCGGACGAAGGTCGCCTACCGCACCCGGCTCGGGAACACCCACCGGCACCTGGGGCAACCGGCCGTGTTCCCCTGCACAGCGCAAGGCACGCGGGCCGAGGGACCCCCACCGGGAGCCACCTGGGTCGCGATCGGCGGGTCACGTCTGGCCGCGTGGTCCGACTCGACCGGCGTGTACGCCGCCCCCATGCCTGCTACCTGAGGAGTTTGCCGTCGGACGCCAGCGGCGTCCTACCCGCCGGTCCCGGCGATCGCGTTGCGCAGCCCGACGGCCGTGGCGACGGCAGCCACCGCCGCCTCGAAGCCCTTGTCCTCGCGGGACCCCTCGAGGCCGGCCCGGTCCAGCGCCTGCTGGTCGTCGTCGCAGGTGAGCAGGCCGAAGCCGACCGGCACGCCGGTGTCGACCGCCACCCGGGACAGCCCGTCGGTGGCCGCGGCGCAGACGTACTCGAAATGCGGTGTGCCGCCGCGGATCACCACCCCCAGCGCCACCACCGCGTCGAAGCCGGACCGGGCCAGCCGGGCCGCCGCCACCGGCAGCTCGAACGACCCGGGCACCCGCAGCAGCAGCGGCTCCTCGACCCCGCACTCGGCCAGGCCGCGCAGGGCCCCGGCCACCAGGCCGTCCATCACGACCTGATGCCACTGCGCCGCGACCACGGCGACCCGCAGCCCGCTGCCGTCGACCTCGAGGTCCGGGGACCCGGCGCCGCTCATGTCAGCGCTCCCGTCGTGCTGCCGGCGCCGTCCAGACCCGGCAGGTCGTGACCCATCCGGTCCCGCTTGGTCCGCAGGTAGCCGATGTTCTCCGGCGTCACGTGCACCTCCAGCGGCACCTGCTCGAGCACCGTCAGCCCGTGCTCCTCGACACCTACCCGCTTGGCCGGGTTGTTGGTGAGCAGCCGAACCGATGTGATCCCGAGGTCACCGAGGATCTGCGCGCCGACACTGAAGTCGCGGGCGTCGGCCGGCAGCCCGAGGTCGAGGTTGGCGTCCACCGTGTCGCGCCCGCCGTCCTGCAGGCCGTAGGCGGCGAGCTTGTGCAGCAGCCCGATCCCCCGGCCCTCGTGGCCGCGCAGGTAGACGACGACACCCCGGCCCGCCTCGGCCACCGTCCGCAGCGCGGCCTCCAGCTGCGGTCCGCAGTCGCAGCGCAGCGAGCCGAGCACGTCCCCGGTGAGGCACTCCGAGTGCAGCCGGACCAGGACACCAGTGCCGGTGCCGATCTCGCCCCGCACCAGGGCCATGTGCTCGACCGCGTCCACCGTGCTGCGGTAGCCGACCGCCAGGAACTCCCCGTGCCGGGTCGGCAGGCGGGCCTCGGCGACCCGTTCCACCAGCGTCTCGGTACGTCGGCGGTAGGTGACCAGGTCCGCGATCGACACCAGGGCCAGGCCGTGGTCGTCGGCGAACCGGCGCAGCTCGGGCAGCCGCGACATCGAGCCGTCGTCGTTGACGACCTCCGCGACGACGCCGGCGGGGGTCAGTCCGGCCAACCGGGCCAGGTCCACCGAGGCCTCGGTGTGCCCGGTGCGGCGCAGGACGCCGCCGTCGACGGCCCGCAGCGGGAAGACGTGCCCGGGCCGGGTCAGCTCGTAGGGCTCGGTGGCCGAGTCGACCAGCACCCTGATCGTGCGGGCCCGGTCGGCGGCCGAGATGCCGGTGTCGATGCCGTCGCGGGCGTCGACCGACACGGCGTAGGCCGTGCGCTTGCGGTCCTCGTTCACCGCGGTCATCGGCGGCAGCTTGAGCCGGTCCAGGTCGCGGCCCTCCATCGG
>JAVEDA010000200.1 GCA_030841195.1 Actinomycetota bacterium
CCAAGGACGTCGGCCTCCCGACGTACGACGTGAAGAAGGCAGCGAGCTATCGCAAGCCGTTCACCGCGACCATCAAGACCAACCAGGGCGACATCGTCGTGCAGCTGGCAGCCGACAAGGCGCCGTGCACCGCGAACAGCTTCAAGCACCTGGCGGAGTCGAAGTACTACGACGGCTCGCCGTGCCACCGGCTGACCACCGACAACATCTACGTGCTCCAGTGCGGCGACCCCACCGGGAGCGGCAGCGGTGGGCCGGGCTACCAGTTCGGCGTCGAGAACGCTCCGGCGGACGGCAACTACCCGGCCGGGACGCTGGCCATGGCCCGCACCTCCGACCCCGGGAGCAACGGCAGCCAGTTCTTCGTGGTCTACAAGGACACCCAGCTCCCGGACGCGAACGGCTACACGATCTTCGGCCAGGTCACCAAGGGCCTGGACGTCGTGCAGAAGGTCGCCGACGCCGGTATCGAAGGCGGCGGCACGGCCGGCGACGGCGCGCCGGCGCTGAAGGTCACGGTCAAGACCGTGACGATCGGGAAGGGCTGACGTGACGGACTTCGTGCTCCCCCCGCCCATCGACCCGGGGCCGGACCAGCCGCAGCTCCCCCTGGAACCGGCCGACGAGGTCGCGCCTGAGGTCGTTGCCGAGGTCAGGGGTCCCACCGTCGAGCAGCCGACCCTCGACGCACCTGAGGTCGATGAGACGACCCCGGAGCCACCAGCCGCTGAGCAAGCGACACCGGAGGCACCCGCTGCTGAGCAGCCGAGCCCCGAGGCGCCAACAACCGAGCCGGCAAACGAGCCGTCGACCATCTCCGAAGTAGCTGCAGCCGCCCAGCCCACCCCCGAGGCGCCGGCAGCCGAGCCAGCGCCGACCACACCCGACGTACCTGCGGCTGAGCCTGCGGTGCACGAGACGCCTGCCGCTGAGCATGCGAGCCCCGAGCGACCCGCGACCGAGCAGCCGACCACCGAGCCGCCCCTAGCCGAACCGCCCGCGGCCGAGGCACCCGCGCCCGACGCACCCGCGGCCGCGGCCGCCCAGGAGCCGACGCCCGAGGCACCGTCTACCGAGCACCACCCGGTCCCGACGCCGGCCGAGATCGCCGCCCCGCCGGCCGCGTCGACCGCCCCGGTCGTCGCAGCCGCGGCCTCCGACCCGGCGTTGTGGGGGCGAGTAGCCGACGACGGCACGGTCTATGTACGCACCGCCGACGGCGAGCGGCCGGTCGGCTCTTACCCGGACGCAGGGACGGACGAGGCGCTGGCCTACTTCGGCCGGAAGTACGACGAGCTGGCCGGGCAGGTCCTGCTGCTGGAGCAGCGCGTGAAGTCCGGCGGGGTGGCCGCGAAGGACGCTGCGACAACGCTCACCCACTTGCGAGAGTCAGTGACCGACGCGAACGCGGTCGGCGACCTCGCCTCGTTGCTGGCCCGCTTGGACGCCGTCGAGGGGCTGATCGACGAGCGTCGTAAGCGCTCGGAGGCGGCCCGGGCCAAGGCTCGCGCCCAGGCAGCAGTCACCAAGGAGAAGATCGTCACCGAGGCCGAGGGGCTCGCCGACTCCTCCGACTGGAAGCGGTCCGGCGACCGGCTGCGCGAGCTGCTTGAGGAGTGGAAGAAGGCGCCGCGCCTCGAGCGCAAGGTCGACGACGCACTGTGGAAGCGGTTCAGCCACGCCCGGACCGCCTTCGACAAGCGCCGCCGGGTGCACTTCGCCGAGCTAGACGAGCAGCGCGGCGAAGCCACGGCCAAGAAGGAGAAGCTCATCAAGAAGGCCGAGGAGCTCTCGACCTCCAAGGAGTGGGGCGACACCGCACGGGCCTACCGCGACCTGATGGCCGAGTGGAAGGCCGCCGGCCGGGCCCGTAGGGACGTCGAGGACTCGTTGTGGGAGCGGTTCCGCGCGGCCCAGGACGTGTTCTTCACCGCGCGGTCCGAGGTGTTCAGCGCCCGGGACGCCGACCTGGCCGAGAACCTGGAGAAGAAGCGGGCCCTGGTCGAAGAGGCCGAGAAGCTGCTGCCCGTCACCGACCTCAAGTCGGCCCGGGCCGCGCTGCGCAGCATCCACGAGCGCTGGGAAGCCGTGGGGCACGTGCCGCGCGGCGACCGGGACTCGGTCGAGGGCCGGTTGAAGAAGGTCGACGACGTGGTGCGGCAGGGCGAGGAGGCCGAGTGGACCCGGTCGAACCCGGAGGCTCGGGCCCGGGCCGAGGCCACCGTCGCCCAGCTGCGCACCAGCATCTCCAACCTGGAGGCGGACGCCGAGAAGGCCCGGGCGGCCGGTCAGGACAAGAAGGCCGCCGACGCCGAGAGCGCCGCCGCCACCCGGCGCACCTGGCTGGTCGAGGCCGAGAAGACCTTGACCGAGTTCAGCTGACGAGGGCGGAAGAGACGGTGCGCTCAGGAAGGAATCGTGGCGCCGTCCGGCGCGTCTGACGCTCACGCTGCCCGCACCCGGACGACATCTCCTTCGTGAGCGCACCGTCTCCAACCACAGTGATGGGTGTACGTCAGGCAGTGTCCGCCGCTGACTCGAATCGACTGGACGCCGCTGCGAGTCCGCTGACAGCATCCGCGCAATGACACCGGAGGACATCTGGGACGTGGGCGCGGCCCAGCGCTACGACACTCCGGGCGTCGGCATGTTCGCCCCGGAGGTCATCGGGCCCACAGTCGACCGGCTCGCCGAGCTCGCCGGCGACGGCCAGGCGCTCGAGCTGGCGATCGGGACCGGTCGGGTCGCGGTGCCGCTGACCGAGCGAGGCGTGCCCGTCACCGGGATCGAGCTATCTCAGCCGATGATCGACCAGCTCCGGACCAAGGTCGACGAGTCGAGCATCCCGGTCGTCGTGGGCGACATGTCGACCGCCCGGGCCCCGGGCACGTTCAACGTCGTCTACGTCGTCTACAACACCATCTCCAACCTGCTCACCCAGACCGAGCAGGTTGCCTGCTTCCGGAACGCGGCCCGCCACCTCACCCCTGGTGGCCGGTTCGTGATCGAGCTCTGGGTCCCCGAGCTGCGCAAGCTGCCGCCGGGCGTCGAGGCGACGGTGTGGCACAACGAGCCCGGCTATATCGGGCTGGACACGTACGACGTCCTGCATCAACTCGTCGTCTCGCACCACTTCCGGTTCGGCGAGGACACCGAGGCCAAGCTCTTCCGCAGCCCGCACCGCTACATCTGGCCGGCCGAGCTCGACCTGATGGCGCAGCTGGCCGACTTCGAGCTGGAGAGCCGGCACGCGGACTGGCAGGGGTCCGAGTTCACCGCCGAGTCCCGCTCCCACGTGTCCGTCTACCGGCTCCCCGCTCCGGAGTAGTCGACGGCGACCCAGGCGCCGGCGCTGGCGGACTCGGCCATCGCGTCGAGCACCACCGCTGCCTGCACCGCGTCGTGCACCGTCGCACCCGTCTGTTCCTGGCCCAGCGCCGCGCGCAGGAACCTGGCTGCCTCGATCACCTTGAGGTCGTCGTACCCCATCGCGATGCCGGCTCCGGGCTGGAACGCGCCGAGCTCGCCGTGCCCGGGGCCGACCAGCACGGTCGACGCCGCCACGTCCTGGTAGTCGGCCGCACCGTCGTTGACCGCGACCTGCAGCTCGCCCATCCGCCGGAAGTCCCACGCCAACGACCCTCGGCCGCCGTGGACCGAGAACGAGTACGAGTTCTGCTCGCCCACCGCGACCCGGCTCGCCTCCAGCGTCACCCGCGCCCCGGACCGGGTCCGCAGCAGCGCGGACACGAAGTCCTCGTTCTCGACCGCAGCAGGCTCGCCGCCACCCCTGGCGAAGTGGTCTCCGGCACCCATTGGCCGCGGCCGGCTCGATACGAACACCGCGGTGTCGGCTACCAGCTGCTCGACGTCCCCCAACAGGAAGCGCACCAGGTCGACGCCGTGCGAGGCGAGGTCACCCAGCACGCCCGCTCCCCCGGTGGCCCGCTCGAACCGCCAGGTCAGCGCGCCCTCGGGGTGCGCCGCGTAGTCGCTGAACAGCTGCACGCGCGCGTGCGTCACGTCGCCCAGCGCACCGTCACGGATCAGCTCGCGGGCCCGCTCGACAGCGGGGGCGTTGCGGTAGTTGAACCCGACCGCCGACGCGACACCTGCCTCCCTCACGGCGTCAGCAACAGCCCGGGCATCGGAGGCGTCCAGGCCTACCGGCTTCTCGATCCACAGGTGCTTCCCGGCGGCAGCGACGGCACAGCCGATCTCGCGGTGGACCGCGTTGGGTGCCGTCACGCTGACCAGGTGCACCGCCGGGTCGGCGACCGCGTCCCGCCACCCGTCGTACGCCGCGGCGAAGCCGAACCTGCGCACCGCATCCTCGCGCCGCTCGGCGACCGGATCGGCCACCGATGCCAGCCGCACGACGCCGGCCAGGTCCGGGTAGTGGTGCCCCAGCCGGCTCCAGGCCCGGGCATGGACCGCGCCCATCCAGCCCCAGCCGACGACCGCGACCCCCAGCGGCTCGGCCCGGTCGCTCAGTCCAGCCATCGCAGCTGGCGCGCCTTCTCCTCGTCGTACGCCGGTCGCCCCGCCAGTCCGGCGGGAACGCCGACCTCCCACCAGGCGCCGGCCTCGGTCCAGCTCGTCGGATGCGTCCGGCAGACGACCACCGCCGGCCGCTGCTGCTCCACGACGGCTGCTCTTGCTCGCCGGTAGGCCGCGGCCAGGTCGTCGGCCGACCCGTCCGGCCCGACCACTTCGACGTGGCAGCCGAGGGACGCGGCGTGCGCACCGAAGTCGACCCGCAGCCCGGCGGCGGCGCCCGGTCCGGCGCAGTCGTCGAGCAGGTTGTTGAACCCGTCCGCGCCCTGGCCGGTCTGCAGGCGGTGGATCACGGCGTACCCGCCGTTGTCGCAGACCACCGCCACGAACGGGTGCCCGGAGAGAGCGGCCGAGTAGAGCTCGGAGTTGAGCATCAGGTAGGACCCGTCCCCGAGCAGGCCGGTGACGACGCCGCCGGGGTGCGTCCGCTGCCGCGCCATCGCCGCACCCCAGGGCCCGGCGATCTCGTAGCCCATGCAGGAGAAGCCGTACTCGAGGTCCATCGTCGCCCCCGAGGTCGCGCCGCCGCGACCGGGCGTTGCCCCCGTCCGCCACCCGCCGTGCAGCTCGCCGGGGAAGCCGCCGGACGAGGCAAGCACGTAGTCGTCCGGGCCGCTCGCGTCGTTGACGACGCCCACGACCTGCGCGTAGGTCAGCGACCCGTCCGGCGCCACGCCCTTGCGCAGCCCGTCCACCTGCGCGTCCCACGAAGCACGCTCGGCGGCGGGGCGCGCCGACCACTCGGGGTCGACCCGCCAGCCGGCCAGCGCCGCGGCCAGCTCCTCGACGACCGCCAGCGCGTCACCCACGACCGCCAGGGCGTTGTGCTTCACGGCGTCGAACCGCGCGGCGTTGATGGTGACGACCCGCACGTCGGCGCCGAACAGCGTCCAGGACGCGGTGGTGAAGTCCTGCAACCGGGTGCCGACCGCCACCACCACGTCCGCCGCCGCAGCAAGCGTGTTCGCCGATGTGGAGCCGATGATGCCCAGCGGGCCTCCGTGCAGCGGGTGGTCGTGTGCGATCACCGTCCGCCCCGCGGGAGTCTCCACGACCGGTATGCCGTGCGCCTCCGCCAGTCCGACCAGCGCGTGGCCGGCCCCGGAGTAGCGGACGCCGCCGCCGACCACCACGAGCGGCCGCCGGGCCGAGCGCAGCACCTGCACCGCGTCGGCCAGCGCCCGCGCGTCCGGCCGGGGCCGCGGCACCCGGTGCAGCCGCGGGGCGAACATGGCCTCGGGGAAGTCGAACTCCTGCACCTGCACGTCCTGCGGAAGCGCCAGCACGACCGGGCCCGCGTCGGCCGGGTCGGTGAGCACCCGCGCCACCTGCGGCAGCGTGGCGAGCAGCTGCTCCGGCGTGGTGATGCGGTCGAAGTAGCGCGCGACCGCGCGGAAGGCGTCGTTCGCCGCCACCGTGGGGTCGTCGAAGTGCTCCACCTGCTGCAGCACCGGGTCCGGCCCGCGACCGGTGAACGTGTCGCCGGGCAGCAGCAGCAGCGGCAGCCGGTTGGCGTGCGCGAGGCCCGCGGCGGTGACCATGTTCAGCGCGCCCGGCCCGATCGACGAGGTCGCCACCATCACCTGTCGGCGGTCGGTGGCCCGGGCGAACGCGGCCGCCGCGAGCGCCATCCCCTGCTCGGTCTGGCCGCGCCAGGTCGGGAGCCGGTCCCGGACCTCGTGCAGCGCGGTGCCGAGCCCGAGCACGTTGCCGTGCCCGAAGATGCCGAAGACGCCGGGGAACAGCGGGACCTCGGTGCCGTCCAGCAGCTCGCCGCGCTG
>JAVEDA010000206.1 GCA_030841195.1 Actinomycetota bacterium
GAGCAGGACCGGGATGACCTGGGCGTCGCAGGCGAGCCGGCGAGCGGTCTCAGCGGAGATCGGGCCGGACCAGTCCAGGGTGGCGCCGGGGGCCCCGAGGCGGCGCTCCAGGGTCTCCAGGGCCATCGAGACGGTGATGGTGGCTCTGGATCCGTGCCGGGCCGGGGTGGTGGCGGCGATCGCCGCGCGGCGCAGCAGCTCGGCCAGGGCGTCGGCGTTGCGCTGGGCGACCGTGCGCAGGTCGGGGCGCCCGTCGCAGCTGGGTCGGGGACCGGCCAGCGGCTGCAGCTGGGAGAGCAGCTCGGCCGTCAGCTCGACGCCGAGGTGGCCGCGGACGTCGGAGCCGCCGTCGTCGCGTTGCCGGATGTGCAGCTCCTGGGCGGCCCGGTCGTGGTCTTCCTTGTCGGCCAGGGTGTCCCCGGCCTCCGGGTCCAGCACGTGGCCCAGGTGGCGGGCCAGCCGGGCCAGCACCTTGGGGTCCCGGCGGGCGGCCTCGGCGCACAGGTAGGACTCGGCCTCGGCCACCACGTCGGGCTCGACCTCGGCGGGCAGCTCGGCCAGGGTCTGGCAGGCCACCGCGGCGTGCTCGCCGGAGATCGCCCCGGCCGCGAACGCGGCCGCCAGCACCGCCCGGCCGGCGGGGGCGGGCAGCTCGTCGGGCTCGGCGTGGTGCACCAGCGCACCGGACGGGTCGTCGTGCAGCGCCCGGGCTGTGGCCACCAGCCGCTTCGCGGCCCCGGGGTGCAGGTGCAGCCGTTCCCGCAGCCATGCCCGGGTGGTCGGCGCGCCGGTCGCGGTCGCCGCACCCCGGACGTCGATCTCCCGGACCATGCCGTGCAGCACCGCGTCGGCCGCGCACAGCAGCCGGTGCAGCTCGACGGTCGCCTCGAGCAGGTCCGGCCCGGGCATCGTCCACAGCTCACCGCCGGCACCCGGAGCCGACACCACGCCCAGTTGCTTGACCGCGGCTCGCAGCCCCCCGATCGCAGCCGTCACCGGGTGGGTGAGCGGCGGCTCGGGTGCCTCTGACATGACCCCAACCTAGAACCCACCCCGGACAGAACCCCTCCCGGCGTACCCGGGGAAACCCTTTATCCACAATGGAAAGCGGCTATCCACAGGCTACGGCGTCAGGACTAGCGTGTGCGCCGCGGCCCGCCGCACCGCGGGCCGGCTGAACAGCCACGGAAGCCGCTCGTTGCGGCGCCACAGCTCGCTCTGGTCGGTGTAGTTCTGCTGGAACGGGTGCCCGCTCGCGCCCGCGTGCAGCACCCAGCGCGAGGCATCGAGGTCGGCCAGGTCGACGACCATCCGCATCGACGGGATCCAGTCGGTGCGGTATCCGTCGTCCGCCGACCAGCCGGTCGCGTCGACCGTCGACTCGCCACCGGCGACCGGCATCAGGCCACGGTTGAACAGCCATTCGATCGGCGCGATCCCGGACTGCCCGAAGGTCGGGCTCTCCATCGGCAGCGCGTGCAGGCTCCCCCAGCGCCAGTCGGCGGGGTCGCCACCCTGCTTGCCCGCGAGGTCGTCGTAGGCCAAGCCGAGCGCCCGGTTCAGCACGTCGTCACGGCTCTCCGTAGTCGCGGTGCGGACGTCGTCCCACCAGGGCGAGTCCGGCTGGCCCAGCAGGCCGGTGACGACGTCCATCCACCGACCGCCGCCGTCGGCGCGCTCCCGCTTGGGTAGCTGGTCGTCGAAGGTCAGCCGCACCACCTGTCGCCAGACCGCGTTGAAGTAGGCCGCTCCGACCGAGTCCTCGCCCTGCAGGCCGTCCCACTGCCGCAGGACACCGACGGCGGCACGACTGCGCGCGGGTGGTCGCACCGCCAGCAGTGCGGGCAGCAAGTCGGGCGCCAGGTTGTTGCGGGTGTCGCCCTGCAGCGCGACCAGGTCGTCCGCGGTGACCGCGCCGCGCTGGGTCAGCGCCGTCAGGCGGTCGGTGATGCGGTCGGCGCGATAGCCGTAGTCCCAGTCGTCGGTGAGGAACACGGGGTACGCCGGGGGCACGACCGGGTTGTTGGCGGTGACCACGAAGCCGGCGGGCGGGTCGAGCGCGTGGGGCAGCTGGTCGAACGGGACGTAGCCGGTCCAGTCGTCCTCGCTGGTCCAACCCCGCGCGGGCCACCGGCCGTCGTACCCCGTGCGAACCGGGATCTTGCCGGGCGACTGGTAGCCGATGTGGCCGTCGGTGTCGGCGTAGACGATGTTCTGCGCAGGGACCTCGAACAGCGACGCGGCGACGCGCAGCTCGGACCACTCGCCCGCGCCGTCGAGAGCGAACAACGCGTCCATGCTGCGGCCGGGCGTGAGAGCCGTCCACCGCAGCGCGACGCCGTGGCCGCCGCCCGCGCGACGCCACCACCGGAGGACGTCGGAGACCAGGGGTCCATGCCTGGTCGAGCGGATGGTCAGCCGTCTCGGCGCCTCCCCCGCGACGCGGATCGTCTCGGTGCGCACCTCGAGCGGCAGCTGCTGACCGTCGTACTCGTAGGTGTCGCCGGTGATCCGCTCGAGGTACACGTCCGCGACGTCCGGAGCGAGGTTGGTGAACCCCCACGCCACGTGCGCGTTGTGCCCGATCACGACACCGGGTACGCCGGAGAAGGTGAAGCCGACCACGTCGAACGGGCAGGCCGCGTCGACGGTGGTGCAGTGCAGGCCCATCTGGGTCCACACCGACGGGAGGCTTGGCCCGAGGTGGGGGTCGTTGGCCAGCAGCGGCGATCCGGTGGCGGTGTACTTCCCGGCCACCACCCACGAGTTGGAACCGAGCCCGCTGCCGTGCGGACCCATCAGCTCCGGCACGGAGTCGAGCAGGTCCTTGACGCCACGCAGGGTCCGGCCCTCGCCGGCCGACGGGGCGACACGGGCGGCGTTGAGCCGGTACGTCTCCGGCAGCGCGGTGGTGGGCAGGATCGTCGGGTGCTCACCGAACGGGTACGCCGGGTAGAGCTGCTCCACCTGCGCCGGCTGGAGGGTGCGTGACAGCAGCGCTCGGTCGAGCTCGTCGTCGAGGTTGCTGCGCAGGTCCCAGGCCATCGCCTTGAGCCAGGACACGCTGTCGACCGGCGTCCAGGGCTCGACGTGGTAGCCGCGGTTGGTGAGCGCGAGGATGCTGTGCTCGAGGCTGAGCTCGGAGCCGGACCGCCCGACCAGGTAAGCGTTCACCCCGTCGGCGTAGGCCTTCAGGTAGGTGCGGGTGTTTGCGTCCAGCAGCCTGAGCTCCTGCTGGGCGACCCGACGCCAGCCGACCGTGCGGACGAACTCGTCGGTCTTGACCTGGTCGGCGCCGAACAGCTCGGACAGCCGGCCGGCCGTGACGTGCCGGCGGAAGTCCATCTCCCAGAAGCGGTCCTGCGCGTGCACGAAGCCCTGGGCCCGGAAGAGGTCGGTGGCAGTGTCGGCCCAGAGCTGGGGCACGCCGTGCGCGTCCCGGTAGACGGTGACGTCGGCGTCCAGGCCGGCCAGCGCGTGGCTGCCGTCGCGCTGCGGGAAGGACCGGCGCACCGTCCAGGTGACGAACAGTCCGGCGGTGACCGCGAGGACGAGCAGCAGCACGAGCCCGCCGAGTGCTACCCGGCGTACCCAGGTCATCCATCGCACGGCGGCGACCCTAGTGGGCGGGGCGCCGTGCTCGGCCCGGTCAGGCGATGGCGCGGTCCGCGGTGAGGTCGACCGCGGGGTCGCCGGCGGCGACCAGCTCGGCGATCCGGCGGGCGTGGTCCTCGGCGGCGGTGTGCGCGGCCTGCAGCGAGGCGGCACCCAGGGGCTTGAGCCCGGCCATCGCGGGCACCGTCGCGGCCAGGGTCAGCTCGGCCGTGACCATGGTGACGTCGAGCTTCCAGACGTCCTCGAGGATCCGACGCAGGTAGGGCTCGGCGTGGTCCCAGCCCTCGCGGGGGGTGCCGGGGCCGTAGCCGCCACCCCGGCTGTGGACGACCACGGCGTGACGCCCGGCGATCGGCTCGGCCCCGCCGGCCTTCAGCGGCGCGGCGGTGAGGATGCGGTCGACCCAGGCCTGGACGCTGGCCGGGTTGTTCCAGTTGTAGAGCGGGACGGCGAACAGGTAGGCGTCCGAGGAGACCAGCTCGTCGGTCAGCGTCTCGGCCAGCTCGACGGCGGCCCGCTGCTCGGGGGTCCGGTCTGCGGCCGGCACGTAGCCCGCGCCCACGGCCGTCATGTCGATGAACGGCACCGGCGCGGCGCCCAGGTCGCGGCGCAGCACGATGCCGTCCGGGTGCTCGAGGCGCCAGACCTTCTCGAAGGTGTCGGCCACCGAGCGCGAGACCGACGTCTCATCGGCGAGGCTGGCGTCGAGGCGGAAGAGCTGGGGCGTGCGGGTCATCGTGGCTCCTGGGCGGGTTCGCAGGGAAGGTCACCAGGTAGAAGTTTGCGCCCTCAATATTTGTTCCCGCAAATTTTGCCCCGTCAATCGGCGGCCTTGCAGCAGCCTGCCGAGCAGGTCCTCCCGCGCCGCTCAGCAGGCGTCGCCCAGCTCGCCGTCCAGCTCGTCCATCGGGTCCTCCCAGTCGTCGAGCTCGTCCTCCAGGTCGTCCAGCACGTCCAGGTCGTCCAGCTCGGCCCGGACCGCCTCGCTCACCGCGCGCACGTGGTCGGGGCCGAGCATCCGGTCCAGCCCGTCGAGCAGCAGCCGGGCCATCGAGTAGTCCGGCGCGCACCGCAGGGCCCGCTCGGCCGCCACCGCCGCCAGCGCGCCGTGCCCGTGGGCGTAGGCGACCCACCCCAGCGCGGTGCAGACCGGGGCGGCATCAGGGTCGTCAGCCTGTCGGGCCAGCGCACCGAGCAGGTCCAGCAGCGTGTCCGCGTCGTCGTCCAGGACCCCGGTCATCGTCGCGTCCCGGGCCCGCTTGTCGTGCAGGCCCAGCAGCACGAGGGCTGCGTCGGCAGGCTCGAGCCGGCGGTCGCCGCGGGCCCAGCGGGACCGCAGCCGAGCCATGGTGGCCAGCGTGAGCACCCGCAAGGAAGCCGCCCCGCCCTCGGCCAGCACGTCGTCGACGAGTGCGCCGGTCTCCTTCCCGGCCAGCCGCCGCACTGCCGCGGCGACCGCATGGTCCGAGGGCTCGACGCTGCGACGCAGCTCGTCGCGGTCGGCCAGCACCCGCTCGCCCTGCCCGACGGCCTCGGCGGCGTAGCGCAGGGTCGCGGCGGTCGGCTCCTCCGGCAGCGGTGTGCCCTCGGGCGGGCAGCAGCCGGGGTCGTGGCAGAGATAGGACCACCATCGGCCGGCCCGCACCAGCAGGGCCTCGTGCAGCTTGACCTCGCGGTGCCGGAGCGCCGACCGCAACGCCTGCACCAGGCTCGCGCGGGCCAGCCGGGTCCGGCCCCGGCCGGCATCGGCGTCCTCGGTGTAGACGACCACCACCGACGACGACGCGCCGACGAAGGCCACCCGCTCGGCGATGTCGGCCACGACGCCCCGCTGCTCGGCCGGTGACGGCAGGTCGACCCGCATCACCAGACGGTCGCGGCGACGCGGCCCCTCCAGGCAGACCACGACCAGGCTCTCGCTGGGGTGGAAGCCGATCCGGTAGGGCAGCACGCCCAGGATGTCGGCCGGCCCACCGATGCGGACCACCGAGGTGGCAGCTTCGTCTTCATCCGGGCCGGCTGTCGTCGTGTCGTCGTCCATGCCGTCCAGCCTGGTGGCGTGGGAAGGTGCGTGGGCGGCCGCACATGCAGCCGGTGGACACAGGCCGCCTGTGGACAATCCCGGAGGGACCAGCAGTGGACGCCGACATCATCGTCGTAGGAGCGGGGCTGGCCGGACTGGTCGCCACGGCCGAGCTGGCCGACGCCGGCCGGAGGGTGCTGCTGCTGGACCAGGAGAACGAGGCCAACCTCGGCGGGCAGGCCTTCTGGTCCCTCGGCGGGCTGTTCCTCGTCGACTCCCCCGAGCAACGGCGGATGGGCGTGCACGACTCGCTCGACCTGGCCTGGCAGGACTGGGAGGGCACCGCCGGCTTCGACCGGGACCGCGAGGACCGCTGGCCGCGGCAGTGGGCCCGTGCCTACGTCGAGTGGGCCGCCGGGGAGAAGCGGTCCTGGCTGCACGCGCAGGGCATGCGCTGGTTCCCCGTCGTCGGCTGGGCCGAGCGGGGTGGCTACGACGCGCAGGGTCCCGGCAACTCGGTGCCGCGCTTCCACGTCACCTGGGGCACCGGGCCGGGCGTGATGGAGCCGTTCGCCCGTCGGGTCGGCGAGCACGTGGCGACCGGCCGGGTCACCGTCCGGCACCGCCATCAGGTCGACGCGCTGACGGTGACCGGGGGCACGGTGGACGGCGTCCGCGGCACGCTGCTCGAGCCGAGCACCCTCGCCCGCGGCATCTCCTCCTCGCGCACGGCGGTCGGTGACTTCGAGCTGCAGGCCCAGGCGGTGGTGGTCACCTCGGGCGGCATCGGCGGCAACCACGACCTCGTCAAGGCCGCCTGGCCGGAGCGGCTGGGCGCCTACCCCGAGGGGATGCTGACCGGCGTACCGGCGCATGTCGACGGGCGGATGCTGGCGATCACCGAGAGTGCCGGTGCGAGCATCGTGAACCGGGACCGGATGTGGCACTACACCGAGGGCGTCGCGAACTGGGACCCGATCTGGCCCGGCCACGGCATCCGGATCCTGCCCGGCCCGTCGTCGCTGTGGCTGGACGCGACCGGCCGGCGGCTGCCGGTGCCGCTGTTCCCCGGCTTCGACACCCTCGGCACCCTCGCCCACATCCAGCAGACCGGGCACGCGCACACCTGGTTCGTGCTGACACAGAAGATCATCGAGAAGGAGTTCGCGCTCTCGGGGTCGGAGCAGAACCCGGATCTCACCGACCGCGACGTGCGCCAGGTGCTCGGCCGGATCAAGCCCGGGGCGCCGGCGCCGGTCGAGGCCTTCAAGCAGCACGGCGCCGACTTCGTGGTGCGCGACGACCTGCGCTCGCTGGTCGAGGGGATGAACGCGGTCACCGACTCGCCGCTGCTGTCCTTCGACGACGTCGAGCGGGTGGTGCTCGCCCGCGACCGCGAGATGGCCAACCCGTTCACCAAGGACCTGCAGGTGACGGCCCTGCGCGGCGCACGGCGCTACCGCGGCGACAAGCTGGTGCGGGTCGCGTCGCCGCACCGGCTGCTCGACCCCAAGGCCGGTCCGCTGATCGCGGTCAAGCTGCACCTGCTCACCCGCAAGACCCTCGGCGGCCTCGAGA
>JAVEDA010000221.1 GCA_030841195.1 Actinomycetota bacterium
GGCACGACCACGTGTCGCGGCTCGACGCTGCCGGCCGCGGCCTCCGGCAGGAACGGCTGGTAGGTCATGTAGGACCGGGGGTCGACCACGACGATCTCGACCCGCTTGGCCTTGAGCTCGCGGCGCAGCTTCTTCTGCAGCCGCAGGGCCGTGTACATGCCGACATACCCGCCCCCGACGATGAGGATGCGGGTGCGCTCGCGCGCGGCCGCGGTCGTGATCGTCATGGTCAAAGGGTAGGGCGCAGCCCCGCGGCTGACACCGCTCGGTCCAGGACCTGGTCGAGCATCGCCTCGGTCAGCTTGCCGGTGAACGTGTTCTGCTGGCTGGGGTGGAACGAGCCCACGACCAGGACGTCGCCGACCTGAACCTCGGCGCCGTGCCCGAACCTCGGCCTGGGTCGAGGCACGTCGAGACCGACCCGGCCCAGGCAGCCGAGCAGCGCCTGCCAGGCGAAGGCACCGAGGGCGACGGCCGCCCGCAGGTGCGGCAGGACGGCCGCGACCTCCGCGTCCATCCACGGCGCGCAGGTGTCCCGCTCCGCGGGGGTCGGTGCATTGCCCGGCGGTGCGCACCGGACCGCCGCCAGCATCCGGGTGCGCACCAGTCGCTGGCCGTCGTCGGCGCGGGTGCTGGTCGGCTGGGTGGCCAGGCCGGCCCGGTGCAGGGCGGCGAAGAGCCAGTCACCGCTGCGGTCGCCGGTGAAGATGCGGCCGGTGCGGTTGCCGCCGTGGGCTGCCGGCGCGAGGCCGGCGACCAGGACCAGCGGCTCGGCGTCGCCCCAGCCGGCGATCGGCCGGCCCCAGTACGGCTCGGCCGCGAACGAGCGACGCTTCTCGACCGCCACCTGCTCGCGCCAGGCCACCAACCGCGGGCAGGCGCGGCACACCGACACCGCGGCGTCGAGCTCGGGCAGCGATGCGGCGCCCGCCGCCAGCCGGCGTACGTCCTCAGGTGTCTGCGCGACCGGCGTACGGGAGTCGGCCGGGTCGCCCGGCCAGCCCGTGCCCGGGGCGGCCGGCCCGGAGCCGGTCAGAGGCGGCTCTTGAGCAGGTCCAGGGTCCGGCGCCAGGCCTGCTCCGAGTTCTCCTTGCTGTACACCTCAGGGCGCTGGTCGTTGAAGAAGGCGTGCGAGGAGCCGGGGTAGTCGTAGACCTCGACGTCGCCGCCGGCCTCCTGGATGCCCTTCACGGCGGCCTGGATGCCGTCGGCCTTGGAGGTTCCGTCCTCCTCCGAGGCGTGGATCATCGCGGACTTGTTCGTGTAGTTGCCCCACGTCGGCGCCATCTTCTCCCACGGGATTGCCGGGTAGAAGCCGACCGCGACCTTGACCTCGTCGGCCAGGGCGCCGCTCCACATGGCCAGCGAGCCGCCCATGCAGAAGCCCACGACACCGACGCCGTTGCCGGTGACCTCGTCGCGGCCGGCGAGGTACTGGGCAGCGCCCTGGATGTCCTTGGCCGCGCGGTCCATGGCCAGCCCCATCAGCAGGCGCTGCGCCTCGTCCGGCTCGTCGGTCGCGGCGCCGTGGAAGAAGTCCGGGGCCAGGGCGACGAAACCCTCGGCCGCGAACCGGTCGGCCAGGTCCTTGATGTGGTCGACCAGCCCCCACCACTCCTGGATGACGATGACGCCTGCGCCGCTGCCGGACTCGGGCAGTGCCAGGTAGCCATCGCAGGAGTCGCCGTTGCTCGGAAAGCTCACCATGTCGCCCACGGGCGGGACCTCCTCGGACGTCGGGACGTGCGGCGCCCAGGGGGAAGGCGCTGTCGTGACCCTTCCACGCCAGCGCGCCGCTACACCAGGGGGGTCACCGCTTCCCGTTCGTCGGGGCGGGTGTCGCCGTGGCCGCAGGCGCGGCGGGCGTCGCAGCCGGTACGCCGAGGAGCGGGGGTGCTGCGATCGGCGGAGCGGCCTCGGGGTCGGCCACCTCTCCGGTCGTGGGGTCGAGGTAGCGGTAGGGGAAGGCGTTGTCGACCTTCTGCCCGGCCGCGTCCAGGGTCTGCTGCTTGGTCGGGTCGAAGGCGAGCCCGAGCGACAGCGGGTTGCCGTCCTGGTCGTAGAGCCGCACGTCGTGCAGCATCCGGCCGGTGGCGTCGTAGGGGTAGACGTTCCACACCTGCGAGCCGCCGGAGTAGACGCCCTCGGCCGGCGGCTGCTCGACGATCTGCGGCTTGGGGTCTCCGACGTAGTAGGTCTGGGTGCCGTACAAGACTGCCTCGTTCACTGTCTGCAGCACCGGCCAGAGGGCGATCACCGCCGCCACGTTGACGGCGGTGACCAGCCAGCGGCCCGGCGCGGTGCGCAGCCGCCCCCGGCGACCGGCCTGGACCGACACGACAAAGGCAGCCAGCAGCACGATCACCGACACGGCGGCGGAGCCGAGGTCCGGCACCACCGCGAGCGAGCGCAACCAGTGCGGCTGGGCGAACCAGGTGAGCATCGCCACCACGACCCACGCCCGCGCGACCCACCACACCGGCCGGAGCGCCACGAGGAAGTGCTCCACCGCGGCCACATCCGGACGCCGCCGGGCCTGCTGGACCCGGCCAAGGACGTCGACGACCGCGCGCCCCCGGGCGCGCGCGGGCGGCAGACCGGCGGACGCGCGCAGCTCGGCCGCGTAGTCCTCGGGCGAGCCGAGACGCGCCTCGAGTGACGAGGCGCCCTCGGCGGCGATCTCGTCGACGTGGGTGCCGAGCTCGTCGAGCAGGTCGGCCCGCTCCTCCTCGGGCAGGTCCGCGAGCGCCGCACCCACCCGGTCCAGGTAGGACTGCGCGTCCTGGCTGCGCGCCACCGTCGTCCCAGTCATCGTCGCCCCTCCGACCGTGTAGAGGCAGCCAGCAGGCTGCCCATCGTGTCGGCGAACGCCAGCCAGGTCTTGCCCGACTCGGCCAGCGTCGCCTTGCCCTGCTTGTTGATCCCGTAGTACTTGCGGTGCGGTCCCTCGTCGGAGGGCACGACGTACGACGTCAGCGCGCCGGCCGAGTAGAGCCGGCGCAGCGTGCCGTAGACCGAGGCGTCACCGACCTCGTCCAGCCCGGCGGCCCGCAGTCGCCGGACCACGTCGTAGCCGTAGCCGTCCTCGTCGTCCAGGACGGCCAGCACTGCGACGTCGAGGACGCCCTTGAGGAGCTGCGTCGTGTCCATGGCGGTCACCTCGTCGCTGTCCGGGAACTGGACGATGTCGCTGTCCGGGAACTGGACGATGTCGCTGTCCAGGACGCTGTTCTCGGGTCCGGTGTCATGGTCGGCACGGTACTACGGATCGCACAGTAGCGGGCGATACGCAGATGCGGGCGTGTCGGAGCCGTGGGCTCGGGAAACGTTTCCGCGGGAACGTCGGCTGTGGACAACTCGGGTGTCCGGATGTGCGGTGCCGTCAGGAAGGAGAAGCGTCGACGGCTGACCCGCTGCACGCGGGAGGCGGGCCCCACGACCTCGTGACTCCTTCGTGGCGGCACCGCCGGCGCACGAAATCGGTCGCCGCCGACCGGCGTACGGCTTAGCCTCGTCCGCCGTGGCCAGACCCGAGATCCGACCGTTCCGTCCCGACGACGTGCCGGCAGCGGGCCGGTTGCTCGCCGCCCGGCACGCAGCGCACCGCCGGGTAGAGCCGTTGCTGGCGGCCCGGTTCGAGGACCCCGCCGTGGCAGCTGCCGAGGTCGAGGCCGTGCTTGCCGCGGGCGGCTCGGGCGCCGTCGCCGTCGAGGGCGACGAGGTGACGGGCTACCTGCTCGGACAGTCGAAGCCGGGCCCGGTGTGGGGCCCGAACGTGTGGGTCGAAGCGGCCGGGCAGGCGGTGTCCCAGGCCGAGACGGTCCGCGACCTGTATGCCGCGGCCGGGCAGGAGTGGGTGCAGCGGGACCTGAGTGCGCACTACG
>JAVEDA010000223.1 GCA_030841195.1 Actinomycetota bacterium
CGCTGCTGCCCGTGGCGATCGCCGTCATGTTCTCGTTCAACTCCGGGCGGTCCCGGACCCAGTGGCAGGGCTTCTCGTTCCGGTGGTACTGGGGCGACCCGATCCGCTCGGTCTGGCACGACGACACTCTGCGCACCGCCCTGACCCACACGCTGGTGCTGGGGGTGCTCGCCACGGCCGTGACCGTGCCGCTCGGCGTCGCCTTCGCGCTCGGCGTCGACCGCTGGCGCGGCCGGCTGCCGGAGGGCGCCAACTTTGTGATGCTGGTGTCGTTCGTGATCCCCGAGACGCTGCTGGCGGTCGCGCTGCTGTTCCTCGTGAACGAGGTGCGTACCCCACTCCAGCTCGGCACCTCGGCGCAGGTAGCCGGGCTGGTGACCTTCCAGCTGTCCTACCCGGTGGTCATCGTGCGGGCCAGGCTGCTCACGATCGGCAAGCAGTACGAGCAGGCCGCCATCGACCTCGGCGCCTCACCGATGGGAGCCGTACGCCGGGTGCTGCTGCCCATGCTGGTCCCGGCCATTCTCGTGAGTGCCGTGCTGGTCTTCGCCGACGTCATCGACGACTTCGTCATCGTCCGCTACCTGTCGGGAGACGCGTCCACCGAGCCCACGTCGGTCAAGATCTACAACACCGCCCGGGCCGCGCCGACGCCCGCGCTGAACGCGCTGGCGACCTTGATGCTGGTGGCGGCGACGGTCGCCGTGGTCGTAGGTCTGCTCGTCTACCGGCGGCTCCGCCGCGGCGAGAAGGACTCGTCCAGCATCGAGAGCTTCGCAGGAGGGTTGTAGGCGATGACCCCGTTCTTCGGCAACGTGATCGGCGGCCTGCTGGCGGCGCATGCGGAGGAGCTCGGCGCCCTCGAGGTGCGCGACACCGGGAAGCCGCAGCGGGTGGTCGACACCGACGAGATCCCGCCGACGCTGGACCAGGTGCGGTTCTTCGCCTGGGCGGCCCGGCTGCTCGAGGGGCGGGCCGTGGGGGAGTACCTACCCCTTCATGATGGCCGCCTGGAAGTGGGCGCCGGCGATCGCGGCCGGCAATACCGTGGTTTCGGGTCCTCGGGCTACGGCAAGGACCTCGGCTCCTACGGGCTGGAGGACTACACCCGGCTCAAGCACGTAGCGCAGGCGTTCTGACCCGGCTATCCTGACTGTGTGTTCAGTCAGGACGCTGTCGCCTCACCCATCGACCCCGCGCGGCTGGCCTCGGCCCTCGCGCCACCCGGCCGCAGCACCCTGCTGCCGCGGGAGGCCTACGTCGACCCGGCGGTGTTCGCCTGGGAGCAGGCCCACTTCTTCAGCGGGTGGGTCTGTCTGGGCCGGGGCACCGACCTGGCGGAGCCGGGCAGCCAGCGGGCCGTCTCGCTCGGCACCGCCGGGGTGCTGCTGACGCGGGCCGAGGACGGCGTGCTCCGGGCGTTCGCCAACGTCTGCCGCCACCGGGGGCACGAGCTGCTGCCCTGCGGGTCGGGCGCGCGCAAGAAGGGCATCGTCTGCCCGTACCACGCCTGGTCCTACCGGCTGGACGGCTCGCTGCTCGGTGCGCCGGGGTTCCGCGACGTCCCGGACTTCGACCCCGGGCCGCTCGGCCTGATCGAGCTGCCCAGCCAGGAGTGGCACGGATGGGTCTTCGTCGACGGCTCCGGCCGGGCCGGGCCGTTCGCCGACCACATCGGTGAGCTGGAGGGCATCGTGGCGCCGTACCGGCCGGCGACGTTGCAGGTGCTGGCGTCGCACGAGTACGAGATCGCGGCCAACTGGAAGACCGTGGTGGAGAACTACCAGGAGTGCTACCACTGCTCGATGATCCACCCCGAGCTCTGCGCGGTCAGCCCGCCCGACAGCGGCTCCAACCTCGACCTGGACGGCGACTGGGTCGGTGGCTGGATGTCGTTGCGTGACGAGGCGGAGACGATGTCGCTGGACGGCCGCAGCGCCGGCGTGGTGATCGAGGGACTCTCCGAGACCGAGCGACGCACGGTGATGTACGTCGCCCTGTTCCCCAACCTGCTCGTCAGCCTGCACCCGGACTACGTCATGACCCACCGGCTGACGCCGCTCGCGGCCGACCGCACCGCGATCGAGTGCGCGTGGCTGTTCCCCGAGGAGGCCAAGCAGCAGGCCGGCTTCGACCCGGCGTACGCGGTGGACTTCTGGGACCTGACCAACCGGCAGGACTGGGCGGCCTGCGAGTCGGTGCAGCGCGGCCTCAGCAGCGAGCACGCCCGACCCGGGCCGCTCGCGCCGGAGGAGGACGGCGTGCAGCAGTTCGTGGCGATGGTGGCCAACGGCTACCTCGGTCAGGACGCGCGGAAGACGGTCTCGCCCGCGAGGTAGGTCGTCACCACCCGGGCCGCGCCGATCTCCGCCGGCGGGTGGGCGAACAGGTCGCGGTCGAGCACAGCCAGGTCGGCGAGCAGCCCGGCCGCCAGCCGCCCGGTGCGGTCGTCCAGCCCGTTCACCCACGCGCTGCCCGCGGTGTAGGCGGTCAGGGCCGTCCCGAGGTCGAGCCGGTTGCGGGGTGACAGCGGCTCCGCCTCGGCACCACGCGCTTCGGGGAGGACGCGGTTGACCGCGACGTGAACGCCCTGGACGGGGTCGGGGCTGCTGACCGGCCAGTCGCTGCCGCCGGCCAGGTGCGCGCCGGCCGTGGCCAGGTCGGCGAACGGGTACTGCAGGTCCGACCTCCGCTCGCCGAGGAACGGGATGGTCAGGTCGTCCATCTGCGGCTCGTGCGCCGCCCACAGCGGCTGGATCGTCGCGGCCGCCCCGAGGTCGGCGAACCGCGCGAGGTCGGCCGGGTCGACCACCTGCAGGTGAGCCACGTGGTGCCGTCCGCCGTCCCG
>JAVEDA010000239.1 GCA_030841195.1 Actinomycetota bacterium
GGAAGTTGGAGGTGCGCTGCTCCCCCGACGACCGCACGAACAGGTCCACGTCGGGGATGCCGGGCTCGTCCAGGTGCCGCGCGACGGTGCGCTCGTCGACCTTGTCCGGGTCGAGCCGGCCGGCCGCGACCTCACGGGCGATGGCCGCGGCCGCGTCCGCGATCTCGGCCCGGCCGCCGTAGTTGACGCAGAACTGCAGTGTCAGCACGTCGTTGTCGCGGGTGCGCTCCTCGGCCTCTTCCAGCTCACCGATGACGCTGCGCCAGAGCCGACGGTGCCGGCCGGCCCAGCGTACTCGTACGCCGAGCGCGTCGAGCTCGTCGCGGCGTCGGTGGATCACGTCCCGGTTGAAGCCCATCAGGAAGCGCACCTCGTCCGGCGAGCGCTTCCAGTTCTCGGTCGAAAAGGCGTACGCGGACAGGTGCGTGACGCCGATCTCGACTGCACCGTGGATCACGTCGAGCAGCGCCGCCTCGCCGGCCTCGTGCCCCTTGGTCCGCGGCAGGCCGCGGTCCTTTGCCCAGCGCCCGTTGCCGTCCATGACCAGCGCGACATGGCGGGGCACCAGCTCGCGCGGCAGCTCCGGCGGCTTGGCTCCCGAGGGGTGCGGCGTCGGAGCAACGGGCACCCTAGGTGGTCGACGCGACCGCTCCGCGCCCGCCGTACCCGCTCGTCCGCTCCGTCGCGCCACGCCCGCGACCCTAACGCCCGGCGTCAGCCAGCCGGCGCGTCGAGGAACGCGAGGGTGGTGGCAGCGAACAGCGGCGAGCCGGAGACGTTGTAATGGGTCAGGCCAGGCAGGATCGCGAGCGCGTGACCTCCCTTTGGCCGGCCCTCGCCCATCCAGCCACCGTCGCGGAGCCCACCGTCGAGCAGGCTGAAGATCTCGACGTAGTGGCTCGGCGGCGCCATGTCGGCGTCGGCGCAGACGACGAGCGTCGGCATCTGGAGCCCGCGGACCTCGTCGGCGAAGTCGAAGGGCTGCGCCATCGACGCCCCGATCTTGTCCAGCAGCGTGGGGAAGTCCTCGGGCCGGGGGGCGACCCGCTGGTAGAGCTGGTACATCGGGGTGTCCTTCAGGAACTCCGCGGCGGCCGCGCCGACCTGGGCCTGCTGCTCGCGCATCTCCGGGTAGATCGCCCCCGGCCGGATGTTCGCGGAGGCGACCACGAGCCGCCCGACCTTGGCCGGGTACTTCGCCGCCGTGTGCAGGGCCACGCCGCCGCCGAGCGAGTAGCCCACCAGGTCCGGCCGGTCCAGCCCGAGGTGGTCGATCAGCGCCGCGATGTCGTCGGCGATCAGCCGCACGTCGAGCGGCCGGTCGATGTCCGCGGTGCGTCCATGACCCTGCAGGTCGACGACGATGACCTGGTGGTTGGCCGCGAGCGCAGGCAGCACCGGTCCGAACATCTCACCGGACCCGAGGCCGCCGTGCAGCAGCACCATCGGCCGGCCGGAGCCGTGCGTCTCGTAGTAGAGGTTGATGCCGTTGACCTCGGCGTACTGGCCGTGGCCCATGGCGTCGGATGACCAATCGATGCCGCTCATCGTGCTGCTCCTCGCGTCCGTGCGTCCTGGCGGATGGTGTCCTGCCCCCTGAAGACCGCTCGTCCGCCCCGCACTCATCGGTCGCCTGGACGGCGAGCGCTCAGGTGCGCTCGACCATCGGCAGCGATCGCAGCCCGCGCTCAAGGTGCCACTGCAGGTAGGCCGCGACAAGGCCGTTGCCCTCGCGCCGGGTGCGCGGGTCGCTCGCATCGGCCACCACCCAGTCGCCGGTGAGCAGCGCGGCGAGCAGGTCCAGGGTGCTGCGAGCCGGCGAGACGGAGCCGGACGGGCGGCACGTTCCGCAGACCGCACCACCCGCCGGGACGTTGAAGAACGGGTGCGGCCCCGGTCGGGCGCAGACCGCGCAGTCGTCGAAGGACGCGGCATAGCCAGCCACGGCCAGCGACCGCAGCAGGAAGGCGTCCAGCACCAGCCCGGGGGCGTGCGCCGCCTCGGCAAGCGTCCGCAGGCCGCCGACCAGCAGCAGGAACTGCTGGGTCGCCGGCTCCCGCTCCTCCGCGGTGAGCCGCTCGGCCGTCTCCAGCATCACGGTGCCGGAGGTGTAGCGGCCGTAGTCGTCGGCGATCCGGTCGCCGTAGGACGCCAGCGTCTCGGCCTGCTGCACCACGTCCAGCGACCGGCCCTCGTAGATCTGCAGGTCGACGTGGGTGAACGGCTCCAGCCTGGCCCCGAACTTGCTCCGGGTGCGCCGGACCCCCTTGCCCACCGCCCGCACCCGGCCGTGCGAGCGGGTGAGCAGGGTGATGATGCGGTCGGCCTCCCCCAGCTTCTGGGTGCGCAGCACGACACCCTCGTCCCGGTAGAGGCTCACCGCCCCATTGTGGTCGATCGATGGTCTGATGGCCGGATGGCACGGCTGGCGATCGTGGACGCGTCCCTGGCTGACGGATCGCGGGTCGACGTCGTGGTCGAGGACGGGCAGATCGCCGCGGTCGCGCCGGGCGTCGGCCGGTCCGCCGACGACAAGGTCGACGCTGCCGGCGGCCTGCTGCTCCCGGCGTACGTGGACACCCATATCCACCTGGACAAGGTGCTCATCCGCGACCAGCTGGCCGAGCACGACGGCACGCTGCGCGGGGCGATCGACGCCATCCACGCGGCCAAGCGCGCCTACACCGTCGAGGACGTACGCCGGCGCGCCACCGCCGTGATCGAGGCATCCGTGCTGACCGGCACGACCCGCCTCCGCTCCCACGTGGACGTCGACACGGTCGGCGGGCTGGTGCCGCTCGACGGCGTCCTCGCGGCCGCGCGGGACTGCGCCGACATCGCCGAGGTGCAGATCGCCGCGTTCCCGCAGGAGGGACTGCTGCGCGACCCCGGCGCGGCCGACCTGATGGCCGAGGCGATGCAGCGTGGCGCCACCGTCGTGGGCGGCATGCCGCACTGGGAGGCAACCGAGGACGGGCAGCGGGAGCACGTGCGGCTGTGCTTCGAGCTCGCCGCGCGCCACGACGCGGACGTGGACATGCACGTCGACGAGACCGACGACGGCTCGGTGCGCACCCTGGCCATGGTGGTGGCGGAGACCGAGCTCCGCGGCTGGCAGCACCGCGTCACGGTCGGGCACGTCTGCGCGCTGGCCGCGGCCGACCACGACTACGCCAAGCGCGTCATCGCCGACTGCGCCCGGCTCGGCATCACGGTCGTGGCTAACCCGGTGACGAACCTCGTGATCCAGGGCCGCGGCGACCGCGGGCTGGTGCGGCGCGGCACCACCAGGATCCGCGAGCTGATGGCTGCCGGTGTGCCGGTCGCCTTCGGCCAGGACTGCGTGCAGGACGGGTTCTACCCGTTCGGCCGGGGCGATCTGCTCGAGGTCGCGCTGATCTCGGCCCATGCCGCGCAGCTCAGCACGGCCGCCGAGCTGCACCAGGCTCTGGCGGCCGTGACGTCCGTGCCGGCCGCCGCCTGGCACCTGGGCGTCAACTATGGCGTCGCTGCCGGTGCCCTGGCCGACCTGCAGCTGTACGCAGCGACGAGCTGGCCGGAGGTGCTGCGGCTGCAGGACCCGCCGGGCCAGGTGTGGTTCCGCGGTAGCCCCGTGGCCTGCACGACGGTCACCCGCGAGCTGATCCGGGTGATCTGACCCGATGTCCGGACAACGCCGGGCATCGCGCTTACCGTGTGAGCGTGACGACCGACATGGACGGCGCTGACGAGGTCGGGGTGCCGCGGGCGGGTAGCCGGCTGGCCGTGATGAGCCAGCGCGACGGGGCGTCGTTCGAGGCGACGGTGCAGTCCTGGGACCTCTCGGACACCGGCCTGGTCGTGCGCGCGGTGATGACGGTCTCGGCCGAGGCTGTCGTGCTGCTCGCCGACGGTCAGGTGTGGGTCTCCAGAACGGCCGGCGGCGACCGCGGGGTCACCATCTTCGCCGGCGTGGCCCAGCCGGTGGACTCGACCACCCTGGAGGTCACCGGCGTGGTGGCGCTGGTGCGGGAGCAGCGCCGGCGCGCGCCACGCACCGCGACCCCGGCGGGCGTCAGCGTCTCGTCGACCGACCGGATCCGTCAGATGCGTGCGATCGACCTGAGCCGGGGCGGCGTCCGGGTGGCGCTCGGCGCCGACTCGGAGCTCCACGTCGGCGAGCACGTGAAGCTCGACGTCCAGCTCGAGGACGGCGCCACGGTCACGGCGAGCGGCGAGGTCACCCGGGTGGACGAGCGGGCCGGGCAGGCGGTCGTCCAGTTCGACGACCTGCCCACCGCGACGGGCGCCCGGATCGACCGCTTCGTGCTGCTCCGGCTGACCGGCGGCCGCTGACCGGCAGCTGGCAAACGGTCAGCCTGCCGCCCGGTTGGCCGCCGACACGACCGCCTTCAGCGACGCGGTGACGATGTTCGCGTCGATGCCCACGCCCCACACGATCCGCTCGCCGATGGCGCACTCGACATAGGCCGCCGCCCGGGCGTCGCCGCCGGACGACAACGCGTGCTCGGCGTAGTCGAGCACCCGCACCTCGTGCCCCACCGTGGCCAGCGCATCGACGAAGGCCGCGATCGGCCCGTTGCCGTGGCCGCGCAGCGCGAGCTTCTCGCCGTCCAGGTAGACGTTGACATCGAGCTCGTCGTCGATCTCGGCCGCCGAGGACGTGTGATGGCTGTTCAGCGCGATCGGCGTACGCCGGGCCAGGTACTCCGCGTCGAACGCCTCCCACATCTGGGCCGGCGACACCTCGCCGCCGTCGGTGTCGGTGCGGGCCTGGATGACCTGGCTGAACTCGATCTGCAGCCGGCGCGGCAGGTCCAGGTGGTGCTCGGTGCGCATGATGTAGGCCACGCCGCCCTTGCCGGACTGCGAGTTCACCCGGATCACGGCCTCGTAGGAGCGCCCGACGTCCTTGGGGTCGATCGGCAGGTAGGGCACCGCCCAGGTCAGGTCGTCCACCGGCACACCCGCGGTCGCCGCGTCCCGCTCCATCCACTCCAGGCCCTTCTTGATGGCGTCCTGGTGCGAGCCGGAGAAGGCCGTGTAGACGAGGTCGCCGCCGTAGGGGTGACGCTCGTGCACCGGCAGCTGGTTGCAGTACTCGACCGTGCGCCGGATCTCGTCGATGTCGCTGAAGTCGATCTGCGGGTCGACGCCCTGGGAGAACAGGTTGAGACCCAGCGTCACCAGGCAGACGTTGCCGGTGCGCTCGCCGTTGCCGAAGAGGCA
>JAVEDA010000246.1 GCA_030841195.1 Actinomycetota bacterium
AGAACCTCCGCTACTTCGCCGCCGTGCTCGGTGCTCCCCGCTCCGACGTCGACCGGGTGGTCGACGAGGTCGGGCTCGGCAGCCATGCCGACGCCGTGGTCGGCCGGCTGTCCGGCGGTCAGGAAGCTCGGGTGTCACTCGCCGCCGCCCTGCTCGGCGAGCCCGAGCTGCTGGTGCTCGACGAGCCCACCGTCGGTCTCGACCCCGTCCTTCGTCGCGACCTGTGGCAGCTGTTCCGCGACCTCGCCGACCGGGGCACGACATTGGTGGTGAGCAGCCACGTGATGGACGAGGCCGCGCACTGCGACCGACTCCTGCTGTTGCGCGAGGGGCGGTTGCTCGCCGACGACACTAGGGACGGGCTGCTCACCCGCACCGGGACCTCGGACGTCGAGTCGGCGTTCCTCGCCCTCGTCGCATGAGCACCCGCCGCACCCTGGCCACCGCGCACCGGGTCCTGACCCAGCTGCGCCACGACCCGCGGACCATCGGGCTGATGCTGGTGGTGCCGTGCGTGCTGGTCGGCCTGCTCGCCTGGGTCTATCAAGGCACGTCGACGTTCGACCACATCGGTGCACCGCTGCTCGGCATCTTCCCGTTCGTGGTCATGTTCCTGGTCACCAGCGTCGCGACCCTGCGCGAGCGGACCTCCGGCACCCTGGAGCGGCTGCTCACCATGCCACTGGGCAAGCTCGACCTGCTGCTGGGCTACGCGTTGGCATTCGGGGCCGTCGCCGTCGTGCAGGCGGGACTCGTCAGCGCGCTGTCGCTGACGGTGTTCGGCCTGGACGTGGCCGGCCCCACCTGGATGCTCGTCCTGGTGGCCCTCGCCGACGCCTTGCTGGGCACCGCACTCGGACTGTTCGTCAGCGCCTTCGCGGCCACCGAGTTCCAAGCCGTGCAGTTCATGCCCGCGTTCGTGCTGCCGCAGTTCCTGCTCTGCGGACTGCTGGTGCCGCGCGGGGAGATGCCCGACGTGCTGCATGCCATCAGCTCGGTCCTGCCGTTGTCGTACGCCGTGGACGCGCTGCGGGACGTGACGACGAACGCCGAGGTCGCCACGAGCACGTGGGTCGACCTCGGCGTCGTCGTCGGGGCGGTGCTGCTGGCGCTGGGTCTCGGTGCGGCCACCCTGCGCCGGCGTACGGCCTGAGCCCTTAGTGGTAGCGGCGCATCGAGCTCCCGACCGGTGACGACCCGACGTAGTCGTCGTCGCGGTCCGAGCGCCGTCCGTCACGCAGGTCGATCTCCCGGGCACCGTCGGCACGGTCCGCAGTGCGCGCCTCGGGGTCCTGGGCGGTGAGCGGCTCGGCCACGTCCTCCAGCGACCGCTGCTCGGCGTTGACGGCGAGGAACATCGCCACTAGCCCCGCGGCGATCATCAGGCCGGCGCCGATGTAGTAGCCGACCACCACCTGGTGGCGCCCCTGCTCGATGAACTTGCCGAACAGGATCGGTCCGATGATGCCGCCCAGGCCGGTGCCGACCGCGTAGAAGAACGCGATGGCCATCGCCCGGGTCTCCATCGGGAAGATCTCAGACACGGTGAGGTACGCGGCGCTGGCCCCGGCCGAAGCGAAGAAGAAGACGAGGCACCACATCGCGGTCAGCGTGGTGGCCGACAGCGATCCGTTGTCGAACAGCACGCCGGTGAGCACCAGCAGCAGTCCTGACCCGACGTAGGTCAGGGTGATCATCACCCGGCGACCGATGGTGTCGAACAGCCTGCCCAGCAGGAGCGGGCCGGCGAAGTTGCCGATGGCCAGCGGGATCAGGTACCACGGCGCGGTCGAGTCGCTGACCTTCATGATCTTCGTGAGCACGAGGGCGAAGGTGAAGAACACGGCGTTGTAGAGGAACGCCTGGCCGATGAACATCGACAGGCCGAGCACGAACCGCTTCGGGTAGCGCTGCCACGCGGTCTTGGCGATCTCGCCGAACCCGATGGTCTTGCGCTGCTGGATGGTCAGGTAGTCGTCGCTGTCGTCAGCCTTCGGGAGCCGCTCGTCGGTCGACTCCTCGACCTGGCTCTCGATGTCGCGCACGATCCGCTCGGCGCCTTTCTCGCGACCGTGGATGAACAGCCAGCGCGGCGACTCCGGGACGTTCTTGCGGACGAACAGGATGCCGATGCCGAGGATCGCGCCGAGGCCGAAGGCGATCCGCCAGCCGACGTCCTTGGCGAAGTAGTTCTCGTTGAGCAGGAAGACGGACACGGCGGCACCGAACGCGGTGCCGAGCCAGAACGAGCCGTTGATGATGAGGTCGACCCGGCCGCGGACCCGCGCGGGGATGAGCTCGTCGATCGCGGAGTTGATGGCGGCATACTCGCCGCCGACACCGGCGCCGGTGAAGAACCGGCAGACGAAGAACCACATCGGGTTCATCGAGAAGGCCGTCAGCACGGTGGCCACCAGGTAGACCGCCAGCGTGACCATGAACAGCTTCTTCCGACCGAGCCGATCGGTCAGGTAGCCGAAGAACAGGGCACCGAGGCAGGCGCCCGCGACGTAGACACCGGCCGCGATGCCGATCTGGCTCTCCGTGATGGAGATGCCGGAGCCCTTCTCCGTCAGCCGGCTGGCGATCGAGCCGACAATGGTGACCTCGAGCCCGTCCAGGATCCACACCGTGCCGAGGCCGATGACGACCAGCCAGTGCCAGCGGGACCAGGGCAGCCGGTCCATCCGCGCCGGGATGTTCGTCCTGATGGTGCCTGTCTGAACCCCGCTCATGGCGGCCTCCCGTTTCGCTGCCCGCGGCCTGAGCGGTCGCAGGGGACTGCGGGATGTGGTTCCCGCAGTGCCCGGGTCGAAACCAGGCCGTTACGGGCGGCGCGGGCAGGTGGCGGTCGGGGGGTTAGCCTGACCCGGCGTACGACGACGAGGTCGTGCTGCCGTGTCGCCCCGAGGAGGCCCTGTTGCTGCGGCGTGTGCTGCTGTCGATGTCCCGCAGCCGGCGGATCCGGCACCTGGTCGAGACGGCGCCGGTGTCCCGGTCCGTGGTGGCCCGGTTCGTGGCGGGAACGAGCGCGGAGGAAGCCGTCGCGGCGACCCGTGACCTGGTGTCGAAGGGCTTGCTCGCCTCGCTCGACCGGCTCGGCGAGGACACCCTCGACCTGCACCACGCGACCGACACCCGCGACGCCTACCTCAAGATGCTCGAGCTGCTCGCGGCCGAGGGACTCACCGCCGGCGCCGAGGTGTCGGTCAAGCTGTCCGCGGTCGGCCAGGCACTGCCCGGCGACGGCGAGAAGGTGGCGCTGGAGAACGCCCGCGCCATCTGTGCCGCCGCCCGCACGGCCGGCACCACCGTGACCCTCGACATGGAGGACCACACCACCACCGACTCGACGCTGAGCATCCTGCGGGACCTGCGGGCCGACTTCCCCGAGACCGGTGCCGTGCTGCAGGCCTACCTGCACCGCACCGAGGCCGACTGCCGCGACCTCGCGTACGCCGGGTCGCGGGTGCGACTGTGCAAGGGCGCCTACAAGGAGCCGGAGTCGGTGGCATTCCAGGGCAAGGTCGACGTGGACCGGGCCTACGTCCGGGCACTCAAGGTCCTGATGGCGGGTGAGGGCTTCCCGATGGTCGCCACCCACGACCCGCGGCTGGTCGCCATCACCGAGGACCTGGCCCGCCGGCTGGGCCGGGCCAAGGACAGCTTCGAGTTCCAGATGCTCTACGGCATCCGCCCGCACGAGCAGGAGCGGCTGGCCGCCCAGGGTCAGAAGGTGCGGGTCTACGTGCCGTACGGCGACGAGTGGTACGGATACCTCGTCCGAAGGATGGCCGAGCGACCCGCGAACCTCGCGTTCTTCCTACGCTCGGTGGCCACCAAGGGCTAGGAGGGACTGCCGATGGCACCGACTGCATCGCGACGAGTCGCCGTGCTGGGAGCCGGCAAGATGGGTGAGGCACTGCTGTCCGGCATGCTGCGCAGCGGCACCGCGGCCGGCGACCTCGTGGTCACCGCTCGCCGCCCCGAGCGGGCCGCGACGTTGCGGGAGCGCTACGGCGTCGACGTGGTCGGCACCCAGGAGGCCGCCGAGACCGCCGACACCTTGATCGTCACCGTGAAGCCGCAGGACATGGGCGCCCTGCTGGCCGAGCTCGCGCCGCACTGCCCGCCGGACCGGCTGGTCGTGACGGCCGCAGCCGGCATCACCACGTCGTTCCTCGAGGCCCGCCTGACGGCCGGCACCCCGGTGGTGCGGGTCATGTCGAACACGCCCGTGCTGGTCGACGAGGCGATGAGCGCCATCTCCGCCGGGGCGCACGCGGCCGAGGAGCACCTGGTGCGCACCGAGGCGATCTTCTCGCCGGTCGGGCGGACCATCCGGGTGCCGGAGGCGCAGCAGGACGCGGTGACCGCGCTGTCGGGGAGCGGACCGGCGTACTTCTTCTACCTGGTCGAGGCGATGACCGACGCCGGCATCCTGCTCGGCCTGCCGCGCCAGGTCGCCCACGACCTGATCGTGCAGACCGCCATCGGGTCGGCCGTGATGCTGCGCGACTCGGGCGAGCGCCCCGCGACGTTGCGTGAGGCAGTCACGTCGCCGGCCGGCACGACCATCAACGCCATTCGCGAGATGGAGAACCACGGGGTGCGCGCGGCCATGCTGTCCGCCCTCGAAGCGGCCCGCGACCGCGGCCGCGAGCTCGCCGCCGGTGGAGAGGACAAGCAGTGACCGACGACCTGGATCTGCAGGTGCCGCAGCCAGCCCTGCTGTTCGACCTCGACGGGACACTGGTCGACTCGGTCTACCAGCACGTCATCGCCTGGCAGGAGGCCTTGACCGAGTGCGGCATCGAGCTGTCTGTCTGGCGCATCCACCGCCGGATCGGCATGAGCGGCGGGCTGTTCATCGACGCCCTCAGTCGCGAGACCGGCGTCGCGTTGACCGCCGAGCTCTCTGAGCGGCTGCGCACCCTGCACGCGGCGGCGTACCTGCGCCGGCACGAGTCGGTCGTGCCGCTGCCGGGCGCCCGCGAGCTGCTCGCACACCTGCACGAGCGCGGCGTCCCGTTCGCGATCGCGACCAGCGGCGCGCGGCACACGGCGGGCTCCGCGCTGGCCATGCTGGGGCTTCCGGACGACGTGCCGGTCGTCACCCGCGACCTGGTCGAGCGGGCCAAGCCGGACCCGCACCTCTTCCTGGCCGCGGCCCGCCGGCTGGGCGTCGACCCGGCGCACTGCTTCGTCGTGGGCGACAGCGTCTGGGACCTGCTGGCGGCCCAGCGGGCGGGTGCACTGGGCATCGGGCTGCTCTCCGGTGGCTACGGCCGGGAGGAGCTGGAGCGCTCCGGTGCCTACCGGGTCTACGCCGACCCCGCCGAGATGCTGACCCGGCTCGAGGAGGTCGGCGTCCGCCCGGTCCGCTGACGGCCTAGGGCACGGCTCGACCGGGTGCGCGCACCTGCGGCCACCCGCAGCCACGGAGCGTCCGGGTGAGGAACCGGAGCTCGGCCGGGTCGACCGCGAGTCGCCAGCGCCACTTCACGGCGACCCAGTCGGCGACGTAGGTGCACCGGTACGCCGGTCGCGGCAGCCAGTCCTGCGGCTCCCGGCCCGCCTTCGCCACGACTGATGCCTTCGTGACCGCCACCAGCGTCGCGGGGTAGCCGAGGTCGTTGCCGAGCTGCCGACGCAGCGCTGGTCGCCAAGCCCGCGCGCCGGACCGCCAGGCCTCGCGCGGCGGGACGACGTGGTCGACGACCATCGTGCTGCTGCGGGTCCGGTACCGCCCGTCGTACGGCGAGTGCCAGCGGCCGCCGGTGAGCGCGCAGCCGCTCCCGACCCGCGGTGGTCGCAGGGCCTCGGCGACGAGCACCTCGGCCGCCGTGCTGCAGCCGTCGCCGTCGGCGTCGCGCCAGCCGGGGAAGGACGACGCGATGAACCCGCGGTCCCGCTCGGGCGCGCGGCGCAGTGCCGCGAGCAGGCTGCGGCTGCTGCGCCGGACGTAGGGCGTCGTCGCGGTAGCGGCAGTCGACGCCAATGACCGGTTGCCTGCGGTATCGAAGGCCTCTACGGTCCACGCGTACCGGCGCTCGGCGGCCAGCGCGGGGTCCCGGTAGGACGTCGCAGCCGCCGGCAGGTTTGCGACCGCGACGCCGCCGCGGCGGACGGTGTAGCCCGCGACCCCCACGGCGTCGGCGGACGCGGTCCAGGACAGGTCTGCAGACGTCGGGGACACGGCCCGCGCTGCCACGCCGGTGGGCACCGAGGGCGGGGTCGTGTCCGGCGGGGGAGCCGGGTGCCGGCACGGCACCGTGCCGGAGTCGGTGAAGGTGTTGTCGGTGGTGGCGTAGCCGAAGGCGGCGTCGTCCGGCCCGAGGTCTAGCCGCAGCGCACCGGCCGCTGCTTGCGTGGTCTCCACCGCCACCCGCAAGTCGTTGCCCTTCTGGTTGATGATGTCCCGGCCGCCGGTGCCGACGACGAACTGAGTGAGGCCGCCGGGTGCCGCGGCACCGTTGCGGTCCAACGGCCTCCAGCGTTCGTAGGTGTGCGCGTGCCCGGCCAGGACCATCGTCACGTTCTGGTCGACGAGCAGCTGCCAGACCTGGGCCAGGCCGTCCCGGTTGACATCGACGACGTTGCTGTAGCGCGGGTGGTGCATGTACGCGATCGTGCAGCTGCCCTGGTGGGCGGCCAGGTCCTGGGCCAGCCAGTCGTACTGTGCCGACCCG
This sequence comes from Actinomycetota bacterium, assembly GCA_030841195.1. Classification (GTDB taxonomy): domain Bacteria; phylum Actinomycetota; class Actinomycetes; order JACCUZ01; family JACCUZ01; genus JAVEDA01. The sequence continues at coordinate 6,693 of JAVEDA010000246.1, forward strand.
GGCACCAGCTGGCTGGCTACCCCGGTAGCGTCGGCGAAGTCGGTGGTGGAGTCGAGCACGACGAGGTGCCAGCCGCCGAGGTCGTAGCTGTAGTAGTGCGGCGCGCCGCCCCAGTAGGCGAAGTACGGTGCCGCGCCGTCGGTCCGGTACTCGTGGTTCCCGATCGCGGGGTTCGTGATGCCACGGAACTGACCGTAGCCGGCGGGGTCGTCGTACCAGGTGTCGTACTCGAACGGCGTGCCGTTGTCGTAGACGTCGCCCAGGTAGGCGAAGACGTCCGGGTCCATGGCTGCAATTTGCGCCGTGACCCCCAGGCTCTCGGGGGATCCGTCGGCCCCGTCGCCGACGACAGCCAGCCGGACCCGCCCGTCGGGACCGGGCGCCGCAGTGCGCGGGACGAACGGGTCGGCCGGTGGCACACCTGACACGTTGCTGGCCGTGCTGGTCCCGGTGGACGAGGTGGTCCCCGGAGTGGTACCGCCGGGGTCGTCGACGAACGCGCGGGCGGACAGCGTCCCGGTGCCGTTGGTCAGCCGCTCGCTGCGCAGCGTCATCCGGTAGGTGCCGGTGCCGGTGCCGGGGTCGGGGTCATGGTCGGCGAGGAGGTACCCGCCGTTCCAGGAGAAGGCCACCCGGTCGACCGGGACCGCGCCGGCCGGCGTCACGGTCACGGCTGCGGTGACCTGCCTGCTGCCCGTGAGGGTGCTTCCGTCGAGCAGCTGGTCAAGGCACACACTGACGGTGTAGCCGGTCCCGATGTAGGACCCGCAGGTCGCAGCCGCTGTCGCCGGCGCCGCCCCCGAGACCGTCAGCCCGGCGACAAGGGCGGCAGCGGCCACCACCGGCACAACCCGACGCAGACCCCCGTGGCGCATCCGAGCAGTATGCCTGGCCGGTCGGACATGGCTAGGCAGTGAAGCGGAACTCGACTGTTCGCAGCAGATCGTCGCCCAGGTCGAGCCGGACGGTGCGGCACGACGCCGCGTACGACGTCGGGGTCCGCCAGTTGTACTGGTAGCTGCCGTCCCCGAAGTTCTGCAGCCCGGACCCGCCGACTGGCGTCTCGTCGACGGGGTCCTGCACCCCACCTGCCGTCGCAGTGCAGCTGTGGCTGACCGACGAGACCTGCACGGATCCGAGGGTCGTGACCGGGGCGCCGGCCGCGTCGGCGAGCAGCCACTTCAGCGGCACGACCTTGCCTGCCTTCACGACGTTGACCGCGCCGGCGCTGCCGTTCACCGGCGGCTGGAACCCGCTGAACCCGTAGACCACCCGGTAGTCGCAGACGTCGGAGCCAGTGCGACCGGCCAGGTCGGTGCCGGTCACCGTGGCGGTCTGGTCCCCGACGGTCCCGGTGCCGACAGCCAGCACCTCGCGGGCGTGGACCGGCCCGGACGGGGTGTCGGTGATGTCCGCGCCCACCAGGGTCCCGTTCTGGTGCAGCAGGTAGGTGACGAGGTCGTCGCAGGTGACCGTCGGGTCCGTCAGGTCGACCTTGGTCTCGAGCGACGCCTCGGTCGAGTTGCCCGCGTGGTCGCTGATCGTCCGGGTGGTCGTCGACACGCCCTCGTCGGGCTGCACGGTCGGTGGACACTCGCCCACTACGCCGGACGTGGCGTCGTCGCAGGCGAAGTTGAGCGTCGGAGTGCTGACGAACCACCCGTTGGTGCCGTCCGGCGCGTCCGGCGCCGTCGTGACGTCCAAGGTCGGCGGCGTCGCGTCGCGCCCGATCGTCACGGTCCGCTCGGTGACACCGCCGCCGCTCGAGGCGCGGCAGGTGTAGGTGGTCTTGGGCTGGTCGACCGAGACCGTCAGTGGCTCGCAGCCGGTGGAGGTGACGGGAGACTCGGGGTCGGCGACGTCCCACGTGAGCGTCACGTCACCACGGTCCCAGCCCTCCGCGCCCGGGAGCGATCGCGCGACGTGCGGGGTGACGCCAGGCGGCGTGCGGCACGGCAGCACGCCCGAGTCGCTGTACGAGCTGTTCGCGGCCGTGAAGGTGAACTCTGCGTCGCTGGGACCCAGGTCGAGGAACAGTGCGCCGGGCGTCGTCGCGTCGGTCGCCAGGCGTGGCTCAGGATTCTTCACGTTGAGGATCGGCCGTCCTGCGGTG
>JAVEDA010000318.1 GCA_030841195.1 Actinomycetota bacterium
AGCACGTTCCGCTGCCGCTCGCGGCCACCCTCGGGTGCCGGGATCGTCTCCTTGTGCGAGTCGATGTAGATGCACCAGTCGGGGCACTCGCGGGCGCACAGCATGCAGACCGTGCAGTTCTCCTCGAGCAGCGCGATGACACCGCGGCTTCGCGGTGGCAGCTCGGGCTTGACGTCCGGGTACTGCTGGGTGACCGACCGCCGGCCCATCGTGCCCAGCGTCACCGCCAGCCCCTTGACCAGTCCGGGCACCTTCACCGCAGGCATCTTCATGAGATCGCCACCGCCACCACTCCTGTCAGTGCGAGCTGTGCGAGCGCCACCGGGACGAGACCCTGCCAGGCCAGCCGCTGCAGCTGGTCCTCGCGCAGCCGCGGGTAGGACACCCGCAGCCAGATCACGACGAAGGAGAGCGCGAAGACCTTCAGCAGCGTCCAGACGACGCCCGGCGCCCCCCAGAGCGCGGTGTCGAAGGGGCCCTTCCAGCCGCCGAGGAAGAGCACCGTGGTCAACGCCGCGAGCACCACGATCCCGACGTACTCGGCCAGCAGGAACAGCGCGAACCGCAGCCCGGTGTACTCGGTGTAGGCGCCGAAGATGATCTCCGAGTCGGCCACCGGCATGTCGAACGGCGGTCGCTGCAGCTCGGCCAGCCCGGCGATGAAGAAGACCACGCCGCCCGGCAGCTGCCACAGCAGCCACCACGGCTCCCAGGCCTCGACGATGCCCGACAGCGAGAGGGTGCCCGCCGCCATCGCCACCGACGCGGCCGCGAGCAGGAAGGGTAGCTCGTAGGCCATCAGCTGGGCCGCCGAGCGCAGCCCGCCGAGCAGGGAGTACTTGTTGGCACTGGCCCAGCCCGCCATCAACGAGCCGAGGACGCCGATGCCCATCACGGCGATCACGAAGAAGATGCCGGCGTCGAGCTCCTGGGCGACCCCGCCGCCCGGGGCCACCGGGATCGCCACCAGCACGACGAGGTACGGGATCAGGCCGACCGCGGGAGCGAGCTTGAACACGGTGCGGTCGGCGGCCGCCGGCACCAGGTCCTCCTTCTGGGCGAACTTGACGCCGTCGGCCACCAGCTGGGCCCAGCCGTGGAAGCCGCCGGCGTACATCGGCCCGAGCCGGCTCTGCATGTGCGCCATCGCCTTGTGCTCGGCCTGCCCGACCAGCAGCGGCAGGGTGAGGAAGGCGACCAGGATCAGCACCAGGCGCAGCGCCACCTCGAGCACGTCGGTCACCGCGGGCCCCACACCTCGGGGTCGGGTACGCCGGGTGGCCGGGTCTTGCGCCGGCTCGGGGCCGCACCCTCGTCGGACTCGCCCGGCTCCTTGGCGCCCGGCCAGGCCTTGGCCGCGCGGGCCGCCAGCACGAAGGACTTGCGCAGCGGGTGGCCCTCGAAGCCGTCCGGCAGCAGCAGCGGAACCAGGTGCGGGTGGCCGGCGAAGTCGATCCCGAACATCTCGAACGTCTCGCGCTCATGCCAGGACGCACCCGCGAAGACACCGGTCGCCGTGGCCAGCGTCGGCGCGTCGCCGGGCACCCGGGTCCGCAGCAGCTGGTGCTCGCGGCGGTACATCGACCACAGGTGCACCACCACGTCGAAGCCCGGGTCCTCGGCCGCATCGAGCTGGTCGACAGCGGTGAGGAAGTCGAAGTAGGTGAAGCCGTGCTCGTCCCGGGCGGCGGTCAGCTCCTGCACCCAGGAGCCGGGCGGCACGTCCTGCTCCACCGCGGGCGTCGGCTCAGGCATCGGGCACCGGCACCGACGTGATCGGTCCGCGCGGGGACTTCGGCAGGTAGCGGTCACCGAGCGACTCGGCCGCGATCTTCTCCTGGAGCTTGAGGATGCCCTGCAGCAGCGCCTCCGGCCGTGGCGGGCAGCCGGGCACGTACACGTCGACCGGGATGATCTGGTCGACGCCCTTGGTGACGCAGTAGGAGTCCCAGTAGGGCCCGCCGGAGTTGGAGCAGGCGCCGAACGAGATGACGTACTTGGGCTCCGGCATCTGCTCGTAGAGCCGCTGCACCGCCGGTGCCATCTTGTCGGTGACGGTGCCGCTGACGACCATCAGGTCCGCCTGCCGCGGCCCGGGTGCGAACGGGATCACGCCGAGCCGGATGAAGTCGTGCCGGGACATCGAGGAGGCGATGAACTCGATCGCGCAGCACGCCAGGCCGAAGTTGAACACCCACAGGCTGTAGCGGCGGCCCCAGTTGAGCACCAGCCGCATCGGCTCCGGGGCGAGGCGCTGCAGCGCGCCCAGGTGCGGCGGCCCGACGGCCGGGAGCGGCAGGTCTACCGCCACGCCAGGACCCCCTTGCGCCAGGCGTAGAGCAGGCCGACGCTCAGGAACGCGAGGAAGACGAACATCTCGACCAGGGTGGTGGCTCCGAAGCCCGGCGCCGCGAAGATCGTCGCCCACGGGAACAGGTAGATCGCGTCCACCGCGAACACGACGTAGAGATAGGCGAACACGTAGTAGCGCAGATGGCTCTGCGCCCAGCCCTCGCCCACCGGGTCGACGCCGCACTCGTAGGTGACCGCCTTGTCACCTCCTGGGACGGTCGGTCTCAGCATCCGGTTGGCCGCGAAGGCCACCGTGACGAACGACACCCCGACGAGGAGGACCAGGCCCACCAGGGCGTAGCCGCCGTAGAAGCCGTCCACCGCGCCTCCTCGATCCACCAGTCGATCTTGTGGCGGTTGCGAGTCTAGGGGCAGCGGCAACCTACGGCGACGTAGGCTGGGGAGGTGCCCAAGGACGTGCAGCAGCTGGACCGGGTGATCATCCGTTTCGCCGGAGACTCGGGCGACGGGATGCAGCTCACCGGTGACCGCTTCACGACCGAAACGGCCTCGTTCGGCAACGACCTGTCGACCCTGCCGGACTTCCCGGCCGAGATCCGGGCTCCTGCCGGGACCCTGCCAGGCGTCTCGGCCTTCCAGCTGCACTTCGCCGACCACGACATCATGACGCCGGGCGACCGGCCCGACGTGCTGGTCGCGATGAACCCCGCTGCGCTGAAGGCCAACATCGGCGACCTGGCCCGCGGCGCGGACATCATCGTGAACACCGACGAGTTCACCAAGCGGAACCTCACCAAGGTCGGCTACGCCGCGAACCCCCTCGACGACGGCTCGCTGGAGCCCTACACCGTGCACGCAGTCGGGCTCACCTCGATGACGGTCGAGGCGCTCAAGGGCATCGACATCACCAAGAAGGATGCCGAGCGGGCGAAGAACATGTTCGCCCTCGGC
>JAVEDA010000343.1 GCA_030841195.1 Actinomycetota bacterium
GTCCAAGGACGTGGTCGCGATCGAGAAGACCCGGGAGTTCCGCGGCCGCTACCACGTGCTCGGCGGGGCGATCAGCCCGATCGAGGGGATCGGCCCGGACGACCTGCGGGTTCGTGAGCTGATGACACGGCTCGCTGACGACGAGGTCACCGAGCTGATCCTGGCCACCGACCCGAACCTCGAGGGCGAGGCCACCGCCACCTATCTGGCCCGGCAGGTCAAGCCGATGCGACTGCTGGACACCCGGCTGGCCAGCGGGCTGCCGGTGGGTGGCGACCTGGAGTACGCCGACGAGGTGACCCTCGGGCGCGCCTTCGAAGGACGGCGACTGATCGACGTATGACCACGCGGACTGACCGACGTACGACACCTGCCGACACGAACCAGAAGGGGGCCCGATGACTACCACTGACGACCTCGGGGACTTCACGATCGAGATCGCAGACCAGGTCGAGAGCTTCTGCGTCGCCGTACGGGAGATCGCGGCTGGCGAGGATCCCGACTACGCCATCTCGCTGCTGCTGCTCGAGACGTCCCAGATCCTGCTCGCCGGCGGCCGACTCGGCGCGATCTCCGACGTGGTGCCGGACGAACGGTTCGAGCCGGACGCCGGGTTCGACCCGGACATCGAAGGCATCCGCACCTCGCTGGCGAACCTGCTCGAGCCGATCGACGAGCACGCCGCGCTGTTCGACCCCTACTCCGACGAGCCGGAGGTCTTCACCTCCCGGCTGTCCGACGACATCACCGACGTGATGAGCGACCTGTTGCACGGCCTGCAGCACTACCGGGCCGGGCGGGCCAGCGAGGCCCTCTGGTGGTGGCAGTTCTCCTACCTGTCCAACTGGGGCTCGACCGCGTCGTCCGCGCTCCGGGCGCTGCACTCGGTGGTCTCGCACGTCCGGCTGGACACCCCGATGGACGACACGATCCGGGTCGAGGACCACCTGCTCGCCGAGACCGTGCACGAGGTCCACAAGTCCTGATCCGCCCATCGGCGTCGACCACGTAAAGCACGCTTCAGCACGGCCGCACGCGTGCTGAAGCGTCCTCAGGCGTGATGTCGTGGTCGACCCCGCTGCCGCAATCGACCACGTATGGCAGGCGTATCGGTACTTCCCGAGGCGTGTGCACCTCGCAAAGTGCCCACTCGCCTGCCATACGTGGTCGACGGCCGGCGGCGGTCCGGGTGTCGGACTGTCCGGCCCGCGGACGGGTGCGTCCGTAGACTGGTGGGCGCCCGTCTGACGTCGTACGCCGAGGAGGTCCGTCGTGGGCCTGGTCGTGCAGAAGTACGGCGGCTCGTCCGTGGCCGACGCCGAGGGCATCAAGCGGGTCGCCAAGCGCATCGTCGACACCCGCAAGGCCGGCCACGAGGTCGTGGTCGCCGTGTCGGCGATGGGGGACACCACCGACGAGCTGGTCGACCTGGCCCAGCAGGTCAGCCCGCTGCCGGGTGGCCGCGAGCTGGACATGCTGCTCACCGCGGGCGAGCGGATCTCGATGGCGCTGCTGGCCATGGCGATCGCCAACCTGGGTCACCAGGCCCGGTCCTACACCGGCAGCCAGGCCGGGGTCATCACCGACTCCAGCCACGGCAAGGCCCGCATCATCGACATCACGCCCGGCCGGATCAGGTCGGCGCTGGACGAGGGCGCCATCGTCATCGTGGCCGGCTTCCAGGGGGTCTCCCAGGACACCAAGGAGATCACCACCCTCGGCCGCGGCGGCACCGACACCACCGCCGTCGCGCTGGCCGCAGCCCTGAACGCCGAGGTGTGCGAGATCTACACCGACGTCGACGGCGTCTTCACCGCCGACCCGCGGATCGTCCCGACGGCCCGCCGGCTGCCGAGCATCTCCTACGAGGAGATGCTCGAGATGGCTGCCTGCGGCGCCAAGGTGCTGCACCTGCGCTGCGTCGAGTACGCCCGCCGCTACGACATCCCCGTCCACGTCCGGTCGTCCTTCTCGACCCGCGAGGGGACCCTGGTCACCGACGACGAGACCTACCTTCGGGAAAGAGGGATCGACCCCATGGAGCAGGCGATCATCTCCGGCGTTGCGCACGACCGGAGCGAGGCCAAGATCACCGTGGTGGGGGTGCCCGACAAGCCCGGTGAGGCAGCCGCGATCTTCCGGGCCGTGTCCGCCGCCGAGATCAACATCGACATGATCGTGCAGAACATCTCGGCCGCCGCCACCGGACGCACCGACATCTCGTTCACCCTGCCCAAGAGCGACGGCCAGACCGCTATGGAGGCGCTGGCCCGGATCCGCGACCAGGTCGGCTTCGAGGACCTGCTCTACGACGACCGGGTCGGCAAGGTCTCGCTCATCGGGGCCGGTATGCGCTCGCACCCCGGCGTCTCGGCCACCTTCTTCGGCGCGCTGGCCGACGCCGGCGTCAACATCGAGATGATCTCGACGTCGGAGATCCGGATCTCGGTGGTCGTGCGGCAGGAGGACGTGGACAGCGCGGTCACCGCGGTGCACACCGCGTTCGAGCTGGACACGAAGGAGACCGAGGCGGTCGTCTACGGCGGGACCGGCCGGTGAGCCGCGGTCTAAACGTCGGCGTCATCGGTGCCACCGGCCAGGTCGGCACCGTGATGCGCGCGCTGCTCGACGAGCGCAACTTCCCGCTCGCGGAGCTGCGCTTCTTCGCCTCGGCCCGCTCGGCCGGCAGCCGGCTGCGCTGGCGGGACCGCGAGATCACGGTCGAGGACGCCGACACCGCCGACGTCAGCGGCCTCGACATCGCGCTGTTCTCCGCAGGTGCCGCGGCGTCGCGGGCGCTCGCTCCCCGGTACGCCGGTGCAGGCGCTGTCGTGGTCGACAACTCCTCGGCCTGGCGGATGGACCCGGACGTCCCGCTGGTCGTCAGCGAGGTGAACGGAGCCGCGATCGCCAACGCCCGCAAGGGCATCATCGCGAACCCCAACTGCACGACGATGGCTGCGATGCCGGTACTCAAGCCGCTGCACGACGAGGCCACCTTGGTCCGGCTGGTCGCCAGCACCTACCAGGCCGTGTCCGGCAGCGGTGGCGCCGGCGTCGACGAGCTGGACAAGCAGGTGCGGCAGGTGGTCGACCGGGCGACCGAGCTGGTGCACGACGGGTCGTCGGTGCCGTTCCCGACCCCGGAGAAGTACGTCGCGCCGATCGCGTTCAACGTGCTGCCGATGGCCGGCTCGGTCGTCGACGACGGGTCGTTCGAGACCGACGAGGAGCAGAAGCTCCGCAACGAGAGCCGCAAGATCCTCGACATTCCCGACCTGCTGGTGTCCGGCACCTGCGTGCGGGTGCCTGTGTTCACCGGGCACTCGCTGTCGCTGAACGCCGAGTTCGTCCGCCCGCTCTCGGTGCAGCGTGCGCTGGAGCTGCTCGGGTCCGCACCGGGGGTCGTCGTCACCGAGGTCCCCACCCCCCTGACCGCGGCCGGTCGCGACCCGGCGTACGTGGGTCGGGTCCGGCAGGACCCCGGCGTGCCGGACGGTCGTGGCCTGGCGCTGTTCGTCAGCAGCGACAACCTGCGCAAGGGTGC
>JAVEDA010000357.1 GCA_030841195.1 Actinomycetota bacterium
GTGCGCACCGAGATGTTGTCGTCGCCGCTCTCCTGCACGACAGCCCGCGGGAAGCCGGCGTCCGAGACCGCCTGGCGCGCGTCGTCGACCGACAGCGGAGCGGTGGTCGAGTACTCCACCAGCCGGCCGCCGGTGAACTCGACCCCGAGGTCCAGGCCACGGGTGACGATGCCCGAGACGGCCAGCACCAGCACCACCGCCGAGCCGGCGAGCCACCTGCGACCGTGTCTCATCAGGTCGGGGTCGCGGGCGGTGAGCCAGGTCCGGACCCGGCCCGGCGCGGCGATACCGGTGAGGCCGGGCCGCGCGACGACCGAGCGGCGCCTAACCGCCCACTCGGCCAGCACCCGGGTGATCAGCAGTGCCGAGACCATCGAGGCGAGCACGCCGATCGCGAGGGTGACCCCGAAGCCCCTGACCGGACCGGAGGCAAGGAAGAACAGCAGTCCACCGGCGAGCAGAGTGGTCACGTTGGAGTCGATGATGGCGCTCCAGGCCTTGGCGAAACCGGTGGTCACCGCCGATCGCAGGCTCTTGGGTGCGCCCGCGGCGTACTCCTCCCTAGCCCGTTCGAACACCAGGACGTTCGCGTCGATCGCCATCCCGATGGCCAGCACGAAGCCGGCCAGCCCGGGCAGGGTGAGCGTGGCTCCCAAGGTGACCAGAGTCGCGTAGGACAGGAGTGCGTAGCTGCCGAGCGCGACCACCGCCAGGCCGCCGAGCAGCCGGTAGACGACGGTGATGAACAGAGCGGTCAGCACGACGCCGATGACCGCCGCCTTGGCGCTCGCCTCGATGGCTTCCGCACCGAGGGTGGCGCCGACGGTCCGCTGCTCGATCACCTCGACGGGCACGGGCAGCGCCCCGCCCCTGATCAGCACCGCGAGGTCCTTCGCTTCCTTCGCGGTGAACGACCCGGTGATCTGGGTCGAGCCGCCGGCGATGCCGACCTCGCACGGCACCGACGGGTCGACCTGCGGCGACGAGATGACCTGGTCGTCGAGCACGATCGCCACCCGGCGGGTCGGGTCGTTGGGCGCGGCACAGGCCGCCGCTGCGGTGAGCTTCTGCCAGGCCGCGCCGCCGTTGCCCTTGAAGTCGACCGTCACAAACCACCTGCTGAGCCCCTGCGGGTCGAGCTCGGCCTCGGCGCCGTCGACACCTTCGCCGGTGAGAGCCGACGGTCCGATCCGGACGGGTTGGCCGTCCTCGTCGGGCAGCAGCTGCTCACCGTCAGCTGCCGGCGGTGCCGGTGTGGGCGTCTGCCCGACCGGGGCCGGCGGCGGCGTCCCGACGACGGGGTGGAAGCTGAGCTGGGCGGTGCGACCGATGACGTCGGCCGCCTCGCGCGGGTCCTGCAGGCCCGGCAGCTCGACGATGATCCGGCGGTCGCCGGACCGGGTGAGGGTGGGCTCGGCGACGCCGAGCGCGTCGACCCGGCGGCGCAGCACCTCGACCGCGCGGTCGGTGGACTCCTTGCCGGCCTTCACGGTCGGCGAGTCCTGGGTCTCGAGGACGATCTGGGTGCCGCCGCGCAGGTCGAGACCTAGTCGGGCGGGCGTGGTGAGGGTGATGTAGGTGGAGCCCGCGACGATGCCCAGGGCGATCAGGGCGCGGACGAGTGGTGCTCGGGACACAGGTGGCCTCCGGCGGAGCACGGCAGCAGTGGCCGTGGCGTATGTGCGGGTGCGTCGCAGCGGCCGAGAACGCGGTGCGCGGTCCGGCGATCAGCTGCGGAGAAGGTGTCGTGCGGGTACGGGTCAGGCGAGGGCGGGCGCGGGAGGTGCGCGGCCTCGAGCCCTTCCCGGCGTACGACGGGAAAGTCGACCGGTCCGGCCGAGGACGGCGAGCCCGAGGGCGACCAGCGCCGCCAGCGCGGTTGCCGACGCGAGCGCTGCGGACGGCGACGGGCCGTGACCACCGAGGGCCGGGCGGTCGACCGACGCGGCCGTCCCGAGGTGATGCCGGAGCCCCGACGCGACCGGCGCGACCGCGCGCACCGTGACCGAGGAGGCTGTGACCTCGCGGTGGATGCTGGTCGCACCGGGACCGACCAGCACGGTGGCGAGGACGGCGAGCACACCCAGCAGTGCCGCGGACACGCGGACTCTCGTGGTGGTGCTGAGCCGGGCGGTCACGGCGCGTCCCCTCAGTGTCGTCGGCCCCTCACCTTAGTGGTGGTAGGCGTGCACCACCGCGTGACCGCGACCGCGGGCGATCAACGCGCGGTTGACCGGCACCGTCACGAAGAACGCCACAACGAGCGAGAAGGCCAGGCTGCCCCAGAACAGCGCATCCGCCAGGCCGGCGTCCAGCGCCCCAGGCACCGCCACGACGACACCGTTGTCGACCAGCTCCATCGTCAGGATGGAGAGCGTGTCGGCTGCCAGCGCGACTCGGACGGCGCGCCGCAGGCCGAGCCCGGAGCGGAGCACCGGCCGGACCGTCAGGGAGTAGCCGAAGAAGAACGCCAGCACGGTCGCCAGCACGATGCTCGGACCGTTCCCCCAACCCCACCAGGTCGCGAGCACCATCCCCAGCACCTCGCCGATCGCGCAGCCGGTGAGGCAGTGCAGAGTCGCGGAGACCGCGGCTCTGGTCAGCTCCCGCGCGGCGGTGGGGTCGGTGGCCACGGTGAATTTTACGACGGCGTGAGCAGGACGTCGTCGACCCACTCCTCGACCAGCGACCACAGGCCGGGCCGGAGGCGGGCCAGGTAGAGCACCCGGCCCTGCCACCGGCCGCTCGGGGTCTGCCGCCACTCCACCAACAGCCCGGCTCGCTTCTCGGCGACCCCGTCGGCGGGCTCGGCCACCCAGCAGTGCCGGGCCGGACATGCGAGTGGCCCATTGCTGCGGGGCGCCGACAGCGCGACCCGCTCGCGCATGGACAGGCTGTCCCGTTTGCTGCCCATGCCGCCCGCCACCGGCCCAGGGTGGCACATGATCGAACAGGTGTTCGACAGTCGGTCAGTCGTCGACGCCGTCCGGGGTCTCCCCGCCGTCTCCGCCACCACCGTCGGAGCTCTCGCTGCCCCCGTCGTCGGTGCCGCTCGCGGTCTCGTCCCCGTGGTCGTCGCCGGGCTCCTGGACCGTGTCCTCGGTCTCGCGCGCACTCTCGTCTTCGCCGGTGGTAGCTGCGCTGGTGCGGGCCGCCGGGGTGAGGTCCGACCTGGTGGTCGCGGTAGCGGCGGAGTGAGTCCGCGCCCGGTGGGGTCGGGACCCGACGCTCGGCACGACCCGGTGGTGGCGCCGGGGAGTCGGGTCGGCCTGGTCCGCCGGCGTGGTGGCGGCAGGG
>JAVEDA010000362.1 GCA_030841195.1 Actinomycetota bacterium
AGGTGCCGCGCGCGGAGTCCGAGGAGTACTTCGCCACCCGCCCCCGCGGTTCCCAGCTCGGGGCGTGGGCGAGTCCGCAGTCCAGCGTGATTCCCGATCGCCGCGAGCTCGAGAATCGCTACGCCGAGCTGGAAGCCCGCTGGCCCGGCGAAATCCCCTGCCCGGACTTCTGGGGCGGCTATCTGGTGTCCCCGGAGGCGGTCGAGTTCTGGCAGGGCCGCCCGTCCCGCCTGCACGACCGGTTGGTGTTCACCCGCGCCGTCGAGGGGTGGCGCACCGAGCGCCTCCAGCCCTGACCCCGCATGCACGCATCCGGGCCACTTCGGCGCATCCGGGCCGCCGCGCACGCCCGCATGCGCCGGATGCGCCCAAATTCGCCCGGATGCGCCCTGATGGCGCGCAGGGGGTCGTCGTAGCCTCGCCGCATGACGAGCGATCCGAACACCGAACCCGGTCAGGTGCCCGACATCGACGTTCCCGACCCGAACGTCGAGCCCGAGCAGGGCGGCACCGGCGAGGGCGGCGCACCGCGCACCGGAGGCGGCGCACCGCGCACTGAGGTCGAGAGCGCGCCCGCGCTGCAACCTCGGGACAGCGGCGGCGCGAGCGACATGCTGACCTGACGTGGGCAGGATCCGACGCCGATGACGCCGGACGCGCTGCGAGCCTGGTACGAGGACTACCTCGAGGTCTGCAACCGGCACGACCTCGCGGGCATCCGCGAGCGCCTCGCCCCCGACGTGCGGCGCGCGCACCTGCCCCGGGGCGCCGACGCCTGGATCGACGGCATCGAGGAGCTGATGGCCGCGTTCCCCGACTACCAATGGAAGCGGATCACGGTGGTCGTCGAGGGCGACCGCCTGGCGGCGCACCTTCGCGCCCGCGGCACCCATCGCGGCGCCTTCCGCGGGATCCCGGCGACGGGGCGGCACGTCAACGTCGCCGAGTTCGCCTTCTACCGGATCGCCGCCGGCCGGATCACCGAGTACGCCGGCACCGCGGACCACGCCGACCTGCTGGCGCAGCTGCGCGACTGACCGCAGGACGCAGGCGTGGGCGGCGGCCTCCCGCCGGTGCCAGCATGAGAGCGACCCCGCACCGCCGGGGTGAGAGGAGGCGGACATGACGGATCTCACCGGCAAGCACGCGGTCGTCACCGGCGGCGGCAGCGGCATCGGCGCCGCGATCGCGGAGGCGCTCGCGGCGGCCGGCGCGCGGGTCACGGTCGCCGACCTCGACGGCGACGCGGCCGCCTCGGTCGCCGACCGCATCCGTGGCGAGGTGTGGCAGGTCGACCTGTCGAAGCCGGCGGCGCGCGACGACCTCGAGCTCAGCGCCGACATCCTCGTGAACAACGCCGGCGTGCAGACGGTGAGCCCGGTCGAGGAGTTCGACCCTGCGCGCTGGCGGTTCATCGTCGACCTGATGCTGGTCGCACCGTTCCAGCTGACCCGCGCGGTGCTGCCGGGCATGTACGAGCGCGGCTGGGGGCGGATCCTCAACGTCAGCTCGGTGCACGGGCTGCGGGCCAGCGCCTACAAGTCCGCCTACGTCGCCGCCAAGCACGGCCTCGAGGGGCTCTCCAAGGTCGTGGCGCTGGAAGGCGGCGAGCACGGCGTGACCAGCAACTGCGTCTGCCCGGGCTACGTGCGCACCCCGCTGGTGGAGAAACAGATCGCCGACCAGGCGGCGGTGCACGGCATCGACGAGGCCGAGGTCGTCGAGCAGGTGATGCTCACCGAGACCGCGATCAAGCGGCTGGTCGAGCCGGATGAGGTGGCCGAGCTGGTGGCGTGGGTCGCCGGCCCGGCGGCCGGCTACGTCAACGGTGCCTCGCTGACGATGGACGGCGGCTGGACCGCCCGCTGAGGCGCCCCGACGGCGGACTAACGGTGGTCCCGCTCCCTGCCGGCGCGGACCGCCCGCTGAATGACAGGGGTGCAATTCGACACGCGGGGGTGGATGACCAAGATTTGACCTCATTTGGGGCATGAGGGGTTCAGGTTACGCGTGAGACGGCCGAGCATGATCCAGTACGCCAGCGCCGCACCAGGGGAGTCAGCCAGCCGTGCCGAGGGTCCTGCGCACCGTCCGGTCCGCCGTCATCGCGGTCAGCATCGTCATGGTGGCGCTCGTGGTCGGGGCCTTGGGGACGAGGCCCGCTCAGGCGGCTGTGGCCGACCCGGTCGCCCCGGAGAAGCCGCCGGCGCTGGTCGAGGGCTTCTCGCCGTACCTCCCGCAGGTCTCCTGCGACCCGGTGGCCAAGCCGGGGACGCTGGCCCTGCGGTCGATGCTGCTGGCCACCTACGGCGGCCGCGACCTGGGCGTCACCCGCGGCTGCGACGTGGGGGCGACCAGCGAGCACAAGGAGGGTCGGGCCTGGGACTGGGGGCTGAACGCCTCGGTGCCCGCCGAGAAGGCGGTGGCCGACCAGTTCCTGACCTGGCTGCTGGCTCCAGGCCCCAACGGCATGGCCGCCTACAACGCGCGCCGGCTCGGCGTGATGTACGTGATCTTCAACGGCCGGATCTGGAGCTCCTACCGCGCCGGTGACGGGTGGCGCGCCTACAGCGGCGGCGAGTCGCACGCGGACCACATCCACGTCTCGCTGTCCTGGTCCGGCGCGGCCAAGCGCACCTCGTGGTGGACCGGGAAGGCGGTCGGGCCCGACTACGGCCCGTGCATCCAGGTCCAGGGCAACCCGGCGCCGCCCTGGTCCGGGCCGCGCGCGACTCCGTGCCCGACCCCCGTCGACCCGATGACCCTGACGGGCACGCCGCTGCTTGCCCGCGACGCCACCGGCGCCTACGTCACGCAGCTGCAGCGGCTGCTGGCGGTGACGCCGTTGACCGGCTTCTTCGGGCCGATCACCGAGGCC
>JAVEDA010000364.1 GCA_030841195.1 Actinomycetota bacterium
GGCTCGTCGATGCGATCCGCCCCGGTGGGTGGCTCGCCTTCCAGGTGCCGGCCAACTCGGCCGACCCGAGCCACACCGCGATGACCGAGCTGGCCACCTCGAACAGGTGGGCGGCAGCGTTCGAGGGACGGGACCGGGCCCGGTCGGCGGTGGCGGAGCCGCAGACCTACCTTGAGGTGCTGGCCGGGCTGGGCTGTGCCGTCGACGCCTGGGAGACCACGTACCTGCACGTGCTTGCCGGCGACGATGCGGTCGTGCGCTGGACGAGCGGCACCGGGCTCCGGCCCTACCTGCAGGCGCTGCCGCACGCCGAGGAGCGCGAGGCATTCCTGGCCGAGTACCGCGCGCTGGTCGGCCGCGCCTACCCGCAACGGCCGTGGGGCACCGTCCTGCCGTTCCGCCGGGTCTTCGTGGTGGCCCAGGTCGGTGGCGGGGTGCCGGCATGACAGGGCCGCCGGGCCTGGTGGGACTGCACCACGTGCAGGTCGCCGCGCCGCGCGGCTCCGAGGAGGTGCTGCGCCGGTTCTACGGCGGCGTCCTCGGGATGACCGAGGTGCCGAAGCCGCCGGACCTCGCCGGCCGGGGCGGCGTGTGGTTCAGGTCGGGCGGGGTCGAGCTGCACCTGGGCGTCGAGGACGACTTCCGCCCGGCCGGCAAGGCGCACCCCGGGCTGCTGGTGGCGGACCTCCCGGCGTACGTCGAACGGCTGGCCGCCCACGGCGTACTGGTGGAGTGGGACAGGGACAACGCGTTCCCGGGCTACCGGCGCTGCTACTTGCAGGACCCGCACGGGAACCGGCTCGAGCTGCTCGAGCCGCTGCCGGCCTGAGTCGCGGTCAGGCCGTGCGGCCGTCGGCCGGGCGGCCGTCGGCCGAGCCGCGCAGCTCGGGCTCGGCCTCGAGGCCGGACAGGCCGTTCCAGGCGAGGTTCACCAGGTGCGCGGCCACGACCGCCTTGTCCGGCCGGCGCGCGTCCAGCCACCACTGCCCGGTGAGGGCCACCATGCCGACGAGCATCTGGGCGTACATCGGCGCGAGCTTGGGGTTGAAGCCGCGCGACTTCAGCTGGTTGCCCATGATGTGCTCGACCTGGCTGGCGGCGTCGCTGATCAGCGAGGCGAAGCTGCCGGTGGACTGCGCCACCGGGGAGTCGCGAACGAGGATGCGGAACCCGTCGCTGGACGTCTCGACGTAGTCGAGCAGCGCGAAGGCCGCTTGCTCCAGCAGCTCGCGCGGGTGCCCGCTGCTGGTGAGGGCACCGGTGATCGCGTCGAGCAGCGAGCGCATCTCGCGGTCGACCACGACGGCGTAGAGGCCCTCCTTGCCGCCGAAGTGCTCGTAGACCACCGGCTTCGAGACACCGGCCTTGGCCGCGATCTCCTCGACCGAGGTGGCGTCGAAGCCCTTCTGGGCGAACAGCGAGCGGCCGATGTCGAGCAGCTGCTCGCGCCGCTCCTTGCCGGTCATCCTGAGCCGGCCGTCCTTGCGGGGCTTGCCGGCTGCCGTCGTCCCCGTTGCCGTCATCAGCTCGCCCGGCGGGCGTCGAGCCGGTCCTGGCGCGGCCACCGGACGTCGTACGCCCAGCCGAACGCCTCGAAGAGCTGGATCACCCGGGCACCCGAGTCGACCTGGCCGGGGAGCACGCCGGTGCGCGCGCAGGTGGGGTCGGCGTGGTGCAGGTTGTGCCAGGACTCGCCCATCGACAGGATCGCCAGCCACCACACGTTGCCGGACCGGTCGCGGCTCTCGAACGGCCGCTCGCCCATCGCGTGGCAGATCGAGTTGATCGACCAGGTGACGTGGTGCAGCAGTCCCACCCGGACCAGGCTGGCCCAGAAGAAGGCCGTCAGCGCGCCGTGCCATGACCAGGTCATCAGCCCGCCGAGGACGGCAGGCAGCGCCAGCGAGGCGAGCGCGATCGGGACGAAGGCCCGACTGACCTTGACGATGTCGGGGTCGTTGAGCAGGTCGGGCGCGTACTGCCGCTGCGAGGTCTGCTCGACGTCGAACAGCCAGCCCATGTGCGCGTGCCAGAGCCCCTTGACCAGGGCCGGCACCGTGTCGCCGTAGCGCGATGGGGAGTGCGGGTCGCCCTCCTTGTCGGAGAACTTGTGGTGCTTGCGGTGGTCGGCCACCCAGCGCACCGCGGGGCCCTCGATCGCCATGCTGCCCGCGATGGTCAGGCCGATCCGCAGCGGCCGCTTGGCCTTGAACGACCCGTGGGTCAGGTAGCGGTGGAAGCCGACCGTGATGCCGTGCCCGGCGACCGCGTAGAAGACGAAGGACAGCAGCACGTCTGACCAGCCGAGCCAGCCGCCCCAGGCCACCGGGACCGCGGCCAGGATGGCCACGAACGGTACGGCGATGAAGGCGACCAGTGCGGCCTGCTCGACCCAGCCCTTGCGCTCACCACCTAGCGTGCCGCTGCGGGCTTCGGTGCGGGGGAGCGTCGAGGTCATCGTGAAGGCGCCTTCTCGGATCGGGGTGCGGGGGCTTACCCAACCGTAACCTACGCATCCGTAACCACCCGGCTGTCGACGCTGTGCCGCAGCGGGGTTGTGTCCCGGGTCCTTGCTGAGATGGCACATGGCGCGCAGACATCCACCGCAGGCGAGGGTGGAGGCACGACGACTTCGGGAGGCCGGGGCGAGCGTCACCGCCATCGCGGCCGAGCTCGGTGTCTCGTCCAGCACGGTCTCGTCCTGGACGGCAGACCTTGGCCTCGAGCTCCGCAGGCGCGCGTGGGGCGGCGAGGTGCGCCTGGCCGACCGCCTTGACCTTCGTGACCGGGCCATCGAGCTGCGGCAGCGCGGGCTGAGCACAACCGAGATCGCTCGGGAGCTCGGCATCCAGCGCAGCAGCACGCTGAGCAGTTGGCTCGCCGGCACGCCGCCGCCTGCCTGGACCGCCCGTCCGCGGGCCAAAGACGACCTCCGCGACCAAGCTCGGGAGCTGCGGCTGGCCGGCTGCACCTATCCCGAGATCGCGCAGAAGCTCGGGGTGTCCAAGAGCTCGGTGTCGCTGTGGGTCCGAGACCTCCCGGCGCCCGACCGGCTCCAACGGGCCAGTGACCACGCCCGGCGGATGGGACGCGCCTACTGGGACGCCGAGAACGCGCGCCGCGACGTGGTCCGCGAAGAGACGAAGAGCCAGGCAGCCGAGCAGGTAGGAACCTTGTCAGGTCGCGAACTGCTGCTCGTGGGCGCGGCTCTGTACTGGGCCGAGGGAGCGAAGGACAAACCGTGGTCCCGCCGGGAGTGTCTGGTCTTCATCAACAGCGATGTCCGGGTGATCGAGACGTATCTGGCGTGGTTGGACGTGCTGGGCATCGAGGAGGGAAGACGCAGCTACCGGCTCTCGATCCATGAGTCTGCTGACGTGGCCGCAGCCCACGAGTTCTGGA
>JAVEDA010000414.1 GCA_030841195.1 Actinomycetota bacterium
CGAGAAGTTGTAGGCGGTGGACCCGGTGGGCGTGGCGACGATCACGGCGTCCGCCGCGTAGCGGACGAACGGCTCGTCGTCGACCAATACCTCGATGGCGGCGACCCCGTCGCCCGGCACCCGGACCAGCGCCACGTCGTTGTAGGCGACCGCGGGGGAGCCGTCCATGAAGCAGGTGACACTGGCCCGCGCCTCGTAGGTGAAGTCGTGCCGGTCGATCGCCGACAGGGCGTCCGGCAGGTCGTCCAGGTCCACCTCGGGCAGGAAGCCCAGCCGGCCGTTGTTGACGCCGAGCACCGGCGTGCGGGCCAGGTGGGCGAGCCGCATGGTCCGCAGCATCGTCCCGTCGCCTCCCAGGGACACCAGCAGCGAGGACCTGCTGGCCAGCTCTTCGGCGGCCACCGGGACGGCGTCGCAGTCGATCCGGCCCACCTCCTCGACCAGCCCGAGCACCGGGAGCTCGTGGCTCCCGGCCCAGTCGAGCAGGGTCGTGATCGCCTGCTCCGGCGCCCGGGACGGGTGCAGCACCACGCCGACCGACTTCAGCATGCCCACGGCCGACACCCTAGGGCGCGGGGCTGCCCGGGGGCGGTGTTGACTGGAGCCCGGTCTCCCGACAAGAGGACGAGGTGAGCAGGGTGACGGAGCACGACCCGGGCACGTCGTACGACGACGAACCCGCCGAGGACGATGGCGTGCTGGAGCCGTCCGACTCGCTGGAGACCGACGACTTGGGCGCGGACGTGCTCGACACGGGGGTCGATGCCGGCGAGGGTTACCGCGGCGCCACCCGGTTCGGGACGACGCCGGACGAGGAGCGCCGAGGCGAGAGCCTGGACCAGCTGCTCGCCGAGGAGGAGCCGGACGTACCCGTCGACGACGAGTGGTCCGACGAGGACGACCCGCGCGACGACGACCGCACGGCCGAGCCGCGGTCCGGACGGCTGGTGGCGCCTGACGAGGGCGCGCACGGTGACGAGGAGACGAACTCGGTGGCCACCGACGTCGGCATCGACGGTGGCGGGGCCGCCGCCGAGGAGGCTGCCGTGCACCTGACCGACGAGCCGCCGTTCAGCTGAGCCGGCGGCTCCGGCGCCGGCGCCACCAGAGGCGCAGCGAGCGTCGCCGGGTGGTCGTCCGGCCCTGGTCGGCCTTGGCCCGCAGGTGGGCGGCGATGTCCCGGAGCTCCGCGGCGCGATGCCCCTGACCTGACTCCTCGGCCCGGTCGGCCAGCACCTCGACGTCGTGGCTCATCGCGAGCTGGTCCTTCGAACGCCGCACCGGGTCCCCTCTCGTCGCCCTGACAACGAAGTCGGGGCAGACAGGTGACGGTCCAGCGGTGACGGTTCAGGGTTGACGGTTCAGGGTTGACGGTTCAGGCGAGGCTAGGGACGGCGGCCTCGATCGCCTCGCAGACCTGACGGACCACGGCGACCCGGGCGTAGCGCTTGTCCTCGGCCGGGACGACGTACCAGGGGGCCGCCGGATGGTCGGTGCGCGCGAGCATGTCCTCGACGGCCGCGACGTACTGGTCGTGCTTCTCCCGGTTGCGCCAGTCCTCGTCGGTGAGCTTCCACGACTTGAGCGGGTCGTCCTTGCGGCGGTCGAACCGGCGGCCCTGCTCCTCGGGGGAGAGGTGCATCCAGAACTTCGCCAGGATCATGCCCTCTGCCACCAGGGTGCTCTCGAAGCCGACGATCTCGTCGTACGCGCGCTGCCACTGCTCGTCGGTTGCGAACCCCTCGACCCGCTCGACCAGGACCCGGCCGTACCAGGACCGGTCGAAGACCGCCATCCCGCCCCAGCCGGGGAGCACCGGCCAGAACCGCCACAGGAAGTGGTGCCGCTTCTCGTCGTACGTCGGGGCGGCGAACTGTGACACCCGCACGTGGCGAGGGTCGAGGTGGTCGACCAGCCGCTTGATCGCGCCGCCCTTGCCCGATGCGTCCCAGCCCTCGAAGACGACGCACAGGGGCGGCCCGATCTCCCCGCCGATCTGGCCGCCCAGGGCGAGCCGCAGCCGCAGCAGGCGTTCCTGCTGCGCTGCGAGCTCCTTGGCCTCCTCCTTGCGCGTCAGGCGCAGGGTGAGGTCTACCTCGTCGAGTCGGCCCACCGGGGCAGCCTACGGTCTACAACCCCACGGTCACGTACGGCGACGGGCTGTCGACCGGGGTCGGCTTTTCCTCGAAACCGCGTTTGGCGTTGAACCGGCTGGCGTGTCGCGCCGTTCCTGCCACGACCGGACACATCGACACGCGCGAGGAGCGGTCATGAACACACGTCGGACACGTTCGACTCGATGGGCGGGAGCTGCCGTCGCAGCCGGGGCTCTGGGGGTGGCTCTCACGGTCCCCGCCGGCCCGGTGGGCGCCGCCACGGACAGCACGTACCAGATGCGCAACCTCGTCTCGGATGTGCCGGGGCTCGCCCAGGTGACCGACCCGCACCTCGTCAACCCCTGGGGCGTCTCGTTCTCGGGCACCTCGCCGCTGTGGGTGTCGGACAACGAGAAGGACGTGGCCACCCTGTACGCCGGCGGCGTGCACGGCGGCACCCAGACGATCAACCCGCTCGTGGTGAACATCCCCGGCGGCGCGCCGACCGGGCAGGTCTCCAACCCGACCACGTCGTTCGTCGTGCACGCGTCGGACGGCTCGAGTGCACCCGCGCGGTTCCTGTTCGTCGGCGAGAGCGGCCACCTCTCCGGCTGGGCCCCGAACGTGCCGCCGCCCCCGCCGTCGACCCAGGCGCAGGACGCAGTGGTGACCCCCGGCGCTGTCGACAAGGGGATGGCGATGGGCCAGACCGAAGACGGCCCGATGCTCTACGTGGCGGACTTCTCGGCGGGAACGGTTGACGTCTACAACGGCCTCTTCCAGCGGGTCATCACCGTCGGCAACTTCCAGGACCGGCGGCTGCCGGACGGGTTCGCGCCGTTCAACGTCGCGGTGCTCGGCGGCAAGGTCTACGTGGCCTACGCCAAGCAGGACGCCGACCGCGAGGACGAGGTGGCCGGTGCCGGGCTGGGCCGGCTGGACGTGTTCAGCCTCGACGGGCGCCTGCTCGATCGGGCCGACGGCCACGGTCTGCTGAACGCGCCGTGGGGACTGGCGATCGCACCGGCAGGCTTCGGGGCGTTCAGCGGCGACCTGCTGGTCGGCAACTTCGGTGACGGCCGGATCCACGCGTTCGACCCGGGGACGCTCGCCCCGACCGGCGTGGTCCGCGGTGAGGACGGGCGGCCGGTCAGCATCGACGGCCTCTGGGCGCTGCAGCCCGGAAACGGCACCGAGGGCGGCACCGACGAGGTGCTGTTCACCGCAGGGCCGCAGGACGAGAGCCACGGCCTGCTGGGTTCGCTGTCGGTCAGCGACTGACGGGGACATGACTCGCACGAGTCCCGGGGCGCGGCGGGGCCCCCGGGGCTGGTGCGTCACGAGCTGTTGGCAGCTCTAGGCCTCAGCCCGGCTGTGACCTAGCGGTTTCCGCGAGGTCGGCCAGGATCGCCGGGACGTGGTCCTCGGTGAGCGACAGGTGGCCGTGCTCGTCGTACAGGTGCACGGTTGCGCCCGGCACGTGTGCAGCGAGCCACTGGCCGTGGGCGTACGGCACCATCAGGTCCTGCGCGCCTTGCCAGACACTGACCGGCACGGTGATGTCGGTTAGCTCGAACCCCCAGGGACGGACGAACGCGAGGTCGTCGTCCAACCAGCCGGCGATGCTGCTCTCGAACGCCTTGTGGAAGCCGTCGGCGAAGTAGTCGGCGACAGCGCCGGTCAGCACCGCCTTGTCGACCTCAGACACCAAGCCGCCGAATGCCTCGACCACCTCTGCCGGCGCGATGGTGCGCAGCTGCTCGCTGGCGGTCTCGAGGAACGGCGTGAGAGCCTCGGCTCCCTTCATCGCCAGTCCGAACTCCTCGATGTTCTCCGGGCCCATCCCGGCCATCAGGTCGAGGCCCTCGGCATCCCACGGGGCGACGCCTGCGACCGACGCCGCGGCCAGGCACCGGTCGGGCAGGAGTGCAGCGCAGGCAAGTGCGTGCGGCCCGCCGCCGGAATGCCCCATCGTCACGAACTCGCCGGCGCCCAGGTGGTCGAGCACCGTCACGGTGTCCGCGACCACGTCGGCCACCGAGCGTCCCGGCTGCGGTGTCGACCGGCCGTAGCCGGGTCGGCCGTAGGTCACCAGCCGCAGCCCGTTGTCGGCGGCGGCTCGCGTCGTCGGCGCATAAGGGACGGGCCCGGTCGGCGTACCGGTGTGGAACACCACCGGCAGCCCGTCGTCGGGGCCGCTCACGAGCACCTCGAGCTGACGGCCATCGGCCGTCGGCACCATCAAAGACTGGGTGTCTCCGCTCATGGCCGGAGCGTAGACGTTGTGCACGCGGCGTTGGGGGTTCCAGACTGGTCCCC
>JAVEDA010000417.1 GCA_030841195.1 Actinomycetota bacterium
GACCGCCGCGGACCGCAGCCGGCTGGGGCGGCGCGCCCAGCTGTTGGCCGCGGCGTCGGTCGGCTACAACGCGTTCGAGGCGGCCGTCGCCATCGCCGCCGGCACTGTCGCAGGGTCGGTCGCCCTCGTCGGGTTCGGCCTGGACTCGATCGTCGAGATGAGCTCCGGGCTGGTCATCCTGTGGCAGTTCCGCCACCGTCTACCCGAGACCCGCGAACGGCAGGCGCTCCGACTCATCGGCGTCTCGTTCCTCGCACTCGCCTCGTACGTCACCGTCGAGTCACTTCGGTCCCTGCTCGGCGGTGCCGACGCCGACCCGTCTCCGGTCGGCATCGTCCTGGCGGGCGCATCCTTGGTGGTGATGCCGGTCCTGTCCTGGGCCCAGCGCCGCACCGGGCGCGCGCTCGGCTCCGGCAGCGTCGTCGCCGACTCCAAGCAGACCCTGCTGTGCACCTACCTCTCGGCTGTGCTGCTGGTCGGGCTGGTCGCCAACGCCGCCCGCGGCTGGTCCTGGGTCGACCCCATCGTCGGCCTGGTCATCGCCGCGGTCGCCGCGAAGGAAGGCGTCGAAGCGTGGCGTGGTGACGCTTGCTGCACCCCCGGGGGGGCGCTCGGCGAACGCACCACTGGCACTGACGACCCTGACGGGACCACGCCCTGATGGGCGGGCACAGTCACGCACCCGCTGCGGCAGGTGGTGCCGGCCACCGGCGCAAGCTCGCGCTGGTGCTGGGCATCACCGCAACGGCACTGGTCGTCGAGGTCGTCGGCGCGGCCGTCTCCGGCTCGCTGGCGCTGTTGGCCGACGCCGGGCACGCGCTCACCGACGCCGCCGGCCTCACCCTGGCCCTGGTCGCCGCCGTTCTCGCGCAACGCCCTGCCACTCCGCAGCGCACCTGGGGCTACCGGCGCGCGGAGGTTCTCGCCGCCGCGGCGCAGGCCGCGGTCCTGCTTGCGGTGGGCGTCTTCGTCCTGGTGGAGGGCGTCCGGCGGCTGCTGGACCCGCCCGAGGTCGCCTCCACCGCCATGCTGGTCTTCGGCGTCGTCGGCCTGGTCGGGAACACGGTCGCTATCGCCGTCCTGGCCAGCGACCGCGGCACCAACCTGAACATGCGCGCGGCATTCCTGGAGGTCGTCAACGACGCGCTCGGCTCAGCGGCCGTGCTGGTCGCCGCCGGGTGCATCGCGCTGTTCGGCTGGCAGCGCGCCGACGCCGTCGCGTCCCTGCTCATCGGCGCTCTCATCCTGCCCCGCACCTGGCGGCTGCTGCGCGAGACGGTCGACGTCCTCCTGGAGACCACGCCCAAGGGGCTGGACCTCGACGACGTCCGCGCCCACATCCTCGACCTGCCGCACGTGCGCGACGTGCACGACCTGCACGCCTCCCAGGTCGCGACCGACCTGCCCGTGCTCAGCGCCCACGTCGTGGTCGATGACGACTGCTTCCACGACGGGCACGCACCCCAGATCCTGGACCAGCTCCAGCAGTGCGTCGCCTCGCACCACGGCGTGTCCGTCGAGCACTCCACCTTCCAGCTCGAGGCGGCCGGCCACGGCGAGCACGAGCACCACACCCACGCCTGAGGATGCACAGACCCAGGTGGCGTTTGTCCTAGTCCATTTTGGGTGCCCCCGGCAGGATTCGAACCTGCGCCACCGCCTCCGGAGGGCGGTGCTCTATCCCCTGAGCTACGGGGGCTCGGGCAGACCCGAGGTTATCAGTCGGTCAAGACGCCCTCGCCCGGCCGGCGCGCGGGTTAGCCTCCGCTGGTGAGTGCGAGCCTGGGTCGGGTGCTGGTCGTGGACGACAGCGAGGTCATCCGCACCCTCATCGCCGTGAACCTCGAGCTCGAGGGCTTCGAGGTGATCCAGGCCGTCGACGGCCAGGACGCGCTGGAGAAGGTCATCGAGGTGCACCCGGACGTCGTCACGATCGACGTGAAGATGACGCGGCTGGACGGGTTCGACACCGTGGAGCGGCTGCGCGCCGACCCCCGGACCCATGACCTGAAGATCGCGATGGTGACCGCCTGCGCCCAGGCCGAAGACCTGCGTCGGGGCACCCAGGTGGGCGTCGACGCTTACGTCACCAAGCCGTTCGACCCCAGCACGCTGGTGCGCACCGTCCGCGACCTGGTCGCGGCTCAAGCCTCCTGATCCACCCCCTCTAGTCTTGACGGTGTGACACCCGCCGAGCTCTCCGCCGCCGTCCGGGCCGCCGTGCAGGCGGCTGTGGACGCCGGCGACCTGGCCGTCCCGGTCCCGGCCGAGGTCCGGATCGAGCGGCCGCGGGTCAAGGAGCACGGCGACTACGCGACGTCGGTGGCGCTGCAGCTGGCCAAGCCGGCCGGCCGGCCGCCGCGCGAGGTCGCCGAGGCGGTCGCCACCCGGCTCCGGGAGACCGCCGGTGTCGCCGCGGTCGACGTGGCCGGCCCCGGCTTCCTCAACATCACCCTCGACGCGGCCGCCCAGGGTGCGCTGGCGCAGACGGTGGTCGACGCGGGCGACTCGTACGGCACCGGGTCGGCGATGGCGGGGGAGAAGGTCAACCTCGAGTTCGTGTCCGCCAATCCCACCGGACCGGTGCACCTCGGGGCCGTCCGTTGGGCCGCGGTCGGCGACGCGCTCGGGCGCATCCTCACGGCTGCTGGCGCCGACGTGACGAGGGAGTACTACTTCAACGACGCGGGCTCGCAGATCGACCGGTTCGCGAGGTCGCTGCTCGCCACCGCCAAGGGCGAGCCGGTGCCGGACGACGGGTACGCCGGCGCGTACATCGAGGAGATCGCCGCTCAGGTGGTCGCCCAGAACAAGGGCGTCCTCGACCAGGACGAGGCCACCGCCCAGGAGACCTTCAGGGTAGCCGGGGTGGACCTGATGTTCGAGGAGATCAGGTCCAGCCTCGCGGACTTCGGCGTGGTGTTCGACGTCTACTTCAACGAGAAGGACCTGCACGACAAGGGCGAGCTGGACGATGCACTCAAGAGACTCACCGAGCAGGGGCGCACGTTCGAGCAGGAGGGTGCCACCTGGCTGCGGTCGACAGATTTCGGCGACGACCGCGACCGCGTGCTGGTCCGCAGCAACGGTGAGCCGACCTACTTCCTCGCCGACTGCGCCTACTACCTCGACAAGAGGCAGCGCGGCTTCGACCGTTGCATCTACATGCTGGGCGCCGATCACCACGGCTACGTCGGCCGGCTCCGCGCGCTGGCAGCGTGCTTCGGGGACGACCCGGACCAGACGCTGGAAGTGCTCATCGGTCAGCTGGTCAACCTCGTGCGCGACGGCGAGCCGGTGCGGATGAGCAAGCGGGCCGGCAACGTGGTCTCGCTCGAGGACATGGTCGACGCGATCGGCGCGGATGCCGGCCGCTACGCCCTGGCGCGATACTCCAGCGACTCGCCGATCGACCTCGACCTCGATCTATGGGCCCGCCGCGGCAACGACAACCCGGTCTACTACGTGCAGTACGCGCACGCCCGGGTGGCCAGCCTGCTGCGCAACGCGGCCGAGCTCGGGCTCGACAAGGGCGAGCTGCAGCCGGCGCTGTTGTCGCACGAGCGCGAGGGCGCCCTGCTCGGCGCCCTCGGTGAGTACCCGCGGGTGGTCGCCACCGCCGCCGAGCTGCGCGAGCCGCACCGGGTCGCGCGCTACCTCGAGGAGCTGGCCGGCACCTACCACCGGTTCTACGACGCCTGCCGGGTGCTGCCGCGCGGCGACGAGGAGCCGACCGACACGCACCGGGCCCGGCTCTGGGTGGTCGAGGCCACCCGGGTCGTGCTCGCCAACGGGCTGCGGCTGCTCGGCGTCAGCGCGCCCGAGCGGATGTAAGAGGTACGTCGGTGCGTGCCCACCCGGCCGGGCCGAGGTCCGGCGAGCTCGCCCACGAGGGCCTGCACGGCGGCCCTCCTGACGACCTGGGCGCGCTGGACCCGGCCGTCTGGCCGCTCGGGCTCGCCAGGGAAGGTGGCCGCCTGACGCTGCGCGGCCACGATGTCCCCGACCTGGTGGCCGAGCACGGCAGCCCGGTCTTCCTGCTGGACGAGGCCGACCTGCGCCGGCGCTGCCGCGACTACCGGGACGCCTTCGGCGGTGCGATGGTCTTCTACGCCGCGAAGGCGTTCCTCTGCACCGCGGTCGCCCGCTGGGTCGAGCAGGAGGGTCTCGGCCTCGACGTGTGCACCGGCGGTGAGCTCGCGGTCGCGGTGCGGGCCGGCTTCCCCGGCGACCGGATCCTGCTGCACGGCAACAACAAGTCCGACGCCGAGCTGGCCGCTGCCCTCGACGCGGGGGTCGGCCGGGTGGTGGTCGACTCGCTGACCGAGATCGACCGGCTGGACCGGCTGTGCACCGAGCGGGGCACCACCCAGCCGGTGCTCGTCCGCACGACTGTCGGCGTCGAGGCACACACCCACGAGTTCATCGCCACCGCGCACGAGGACCAGAAGTTCGGCTTCTCGCTGGCCGGCGGCGACGCTCTCGAGGCGGTACGCCGGGTGCTGGCCGCTCCGGGGCTCGACCTGGTCGGCCTGCACTCCCACATCGGCTCGCAGATCTTCGACGCCGGCGGCTTCGAGGTCGCGGCCCACCGGGTGCTCGGGCTGCTGGTCCAGGTGCGCGACGAGCTGGGGGTGGAGCTGCCCGAGCTCAACCTCGGCGGCGGGCTCGGCATCGCCTACACCAGCGCCGACGACCCGGCCGACGTCGTCGACATGGGTCGGTCGCTGCGGGCGATCGTGGAGCGCGAGTGCACGGCGTACGGCCTGACCCTGCCCTCGCTGGCGATCGAGCCCGGCCGCGGCATCGCCGGCCCGGGGACCGTCACGGTCTACGAGGTGGGCACCGTCAAGGAGGTCGAAGGGGTGCGGACCTTCGTCTCCGTCGACGGCGGGATGAGCGACAACATCCGCACCGCGCTGTACGACGCCGACTACACGGTGGTGCTCGCGTCCCGCGACTCGACCGCCCCGCCGATGCTGGCGCGGGTCGTCGGCAAGCACTGCGAGAGCGGCGACATCGTGGTCAAGGACGCCTGGCTGCCGGCTGATGTGGAGCCAGGCGACCTGCTGGCTGTCGCCGCCACCGGCGCCTACTGCCGGTCGATGGCCTCCACCTACAACCACGTGCCGCGCCCGCCGGTGGTCGCGGTGACCGAGCAGGGCAGCCGGGTCCTGCTGCGCCGCGAGACCGTCGACGACCTGCTCACCCTCGACGTCGGCTGACCGGCGCGCGGGACCGGATCGCGGTCAACGCGGGTGTGACCGGGCCCGGTCTGACAGGCTGGCCGCCATGGGAGGTGCGCTGCGCGTCGCGCTGCTGGGCTGCGGGACGGTCGGCAGCGAGGTGGCCCGACGGCTGAGCACGCACGCCGACGACCTGGCCGCCCGGGTCGGCCGGCCGCTGGAGCTGGCCGGCATCGCGGTACGACGGGCAGCGCTGGACCGCGGTGACCTCCCGGTCGACCCGGCTCTGTTCACCACCGACGCGCTCGCCCTGGCGACCCGGGACGACATCGACGTCGTGGTCGAGGTCATCGGTGGCATCGAGCCGGCCCGCACGCTGATCCTCGCGGCCCTGGAGGCCGGTGCCTCGGTCGTGACCGCGAACAAGGCGCTGCTCGCCGAGGACGGCGCGACCCTGTTCGCGGCAGCCGAGAAGCACGGCGGCGACCTCTACTACGAGGCCGCGGTGGCCGGCGCGATCCCGATCCTGCGACCGTTGCGCGAGTCGCTGGCCGGCGACCGGGTGCGCCGGGTGCTGGGCATCGTCAACGGGACGACGAACTACATCCTGACCCGGATGACCGAGAGCGGCGCCAGCTTCTCCGACGCCCTCGAGGAGGCCCAGACGCTCGGCTACGCGGAGGCCGACCCGACCGCGGACGTGGAGGGCTTCGACGCCGCCGCCAAGGCCGCGATCCTGGCCGGGCTGGCGTTCCACACCCGGGTGACCGCGGCGGACGTGCACCGTGAGGGCGTCACCGAGGTCACCAGCGCCGACGTCGCCAGCGCGCGGGCGATGGGCTGCGTGGTCAAGCTGCTCGCGATCGCCGAGGTGTCCGCCGACGGGAGCAGCGTCGGCGTCCGGGCCCACCCCGCGATGATCCCGACGACGCACCCGCTCGCCTCGGTCCGGGAGGCGTTCAACGCCGTCTTCGTCGAGTCCGAGGCGGCCGGTGAGCTGATGTTCTACGGCCGTGGTGCGGGTGGCGCGCCGACGGCCAGCGCCGTGCTGGGCGACATCGTGGCCGTCGCCCGGCACAAGGTCTCCGGCGGCCGCGGCCCCGGCGAGTCGTCGTACGCCGACCTGCGGTTGCGGCCGATGGGGGAGACGGTGACCCGCTACCACGTCAGCCTCGACGTGGCCGACCGGTCCGGTGTCCTGGCCCGGGTGGCCACCGCGTTCGCCGAGCACGGCGTGTCGATCGAGACCGTGCGCCAGGAGAAGCACGGCGACGACGATGCCGTGCTCGTCATCGTCACCCATGACGCCACCGACGCCGCGCTGTCCGCGACCGTCGAGTCGCTGCGGCACCTCGACGTCGTACGCCGGGTGCTCAGTGTCATGCGGGTGGAGGGCCGCTAGGTGGCCGCGCTGTGGCGCGGGGTGATCGCCGAGTACGCGGACCGGCTCCCCGTCGGCCCCGCGACCCCGGTCGTCAGCCTCGGCGAGGGCGGCACCCCGCTGGTGCGGGCCGGCCACCTCTCCGAGCTGACCGGCGTCGACGAGCACCTCAAGGTCGACGGCGCCAACCCCACCGGCTCGTTCAAGGACCGCGGGATGACGGTGGCCATCTCCAAGGCGGTCGAGGAAGGTGCCACCGCCGTCATCTGCGCCTCGACCGGCAACACCAGCGCGTCCGCCGCGGCCTATGCGGTCAAGGCCGGCATCGCCTGCGTCGTGCTGGTGCCGCACGGCCGGATCGCCGCCGGCAAGCTGGCCCAGGCGCTGGTGCACGACGCCCGCCTGCTGCAGGTCGAGGGCGGCTTCGACGACTGCCTTCGGCTGGCCCGCGGCCTGGCCGACCAGCTGCCGGTGTCGCTGGTCAACTCGGTCAACGCGTATCGGATCGAGGGCCAGAAGACAGCGGCCTTCGAGATCGTCGACGCGCTGGACCGGGCGCCGGACGTGCACTGCCTGCCGGTCGGCAACGCCGGCAACATCACCGCCTACTGGAAGGGCTACACCGAGTACGCCGGTGACGGCCGCTGCCGTGCGCCGCGGATCTGGGGCTTCCAGGCCGAGGGCGCCGCACCGATCGTCCGGGGCGAGCGGGTGCCCAACCCGGAGACCATCGCGTCCGCCATCAGGATCGGCGACCCCGCCTCCTGGGCCGGCGCCGTCGCGGCCCGGGACGAGTCCGGCGGCCGGATCGACGCCGTGAGCGACCGGGAGATCCTCGACGCCCAGCGCCTGCTGTCGGCCACGGAGGGTGTCTTCGTCGAGCCGGCCAGTGCGGCCTCGGTGGCGGGCCTGCTCCAGTGCCATGCCCGCGGCCTGCTCGACCCGGGACTGCTCGTCGTGTGCACCGTGACGGGCAACGGGCTCAAGGACATCGAGACCGCGCTGCGCGAGATCGTCGTCGACACCGAGGTGGTGCCCGCCGACGTCCGGGCCGCGGCCTCGGTGCTCGGCCTCCAGCCCGCATGAGCGGGCCGGACCGGCCTCGGACCGCCACGGTGCGGGTGGCGGCCACCAGCGCGAACCTGGGCCCGGGCTTCGACTGCCTCGGACTGGCGCTGGACCTGCACGACGACGTCGTCGTCACCCCCGGGGACCGAGCTGACGGAGACTCGGTCGACGTCACGGTCACCGGTGAGGGCGCGGGCGTGCTGCCCGCCGACTCCCGGCACCTCGTCGCCCGGGCCGTGCGCGTCGCCACGGACGCGCTCGGTCACCCGCGCACCCCGCTGTCGCTGACCTGCACCAACCGGATCCCGCACGGGCGCGGCCTCGGCTCGTCTGCGGCCGCCGTGGTCGCCGGACTGCTGGCCGGTCGGGCCCTGGTGCCGGGCGGTCGGGACCGGATGACCGACGACGCGGTGCTCGCGCTGGCCTGCGAGCTGGAGGGCCACCCCGACAACGCGGCGGCCTGCCTGCTGGGCGGCCTCACGCTGGCCTGGGCCGACGGCCCCGACGGCCCCGACGTGCATGCGATCCGCCTCGAGCTCCGCCCCGACCTGCGGGCCACCGCCCTGGTGCCGAGCACCGAGCTGGCCACCGAGACGTCCCGCGGCCTGCTGCCCGCGTCGGTGCCGCACGCCGACGCGGCGCACGCCGCCGGCCGGGCCGCGCTGCTCGTGGCCGCGCTGACCGGCGTACCGCATGACGGGCTGCTGCTGGCCGCCACCGAGGACCGGCTGCACCAGGGCTACCGGGAGCCGGCGATGCCCGCGACGCTCGCGCTGGTGGCTGCGCTGCGGTCGGCCGGGCAGGCGGCCGTGGTGTCCGGGGCCGGCCCCACCGTCCTGGTGCTGGCTACCGGGGAGGCGCCGGCCGTGACCGCTCCTGCCGGGTGGCGGGTGCTGCAGCTGGCCCCGGACCGGGCCGCCGCCAGCGTGGTCGTGGACTGACTGCGCGGGTGGACCTGGGTGCAGAGATTCCGCGGGTCGGGAAGGTCTGAGGCCCCGAGGGTGTTACGCTCCTGTCCGCACCAGAAGCCACTGAAGTGGCAGGTGCCCCGCCACGATTTCCGGTCGCCTCGCGCGGCCCGTCGGTCGACGACTGTGGCTCCCCACCGTTCACCTCCCGGCCCGGCCGGGACCCAGGGACAGGTGGAGCCTCGGGAGGTCGCGTGGGGCATCCGGCCTGCGGAACCTGGTGAGTGATTCACCCTTACGAGAACACGTCCCATCGGGACGGAGCAACCGACCGGAGCCGCCGTGACGCGGCCCGTCGCCCCAGGAAGGACCCATCTGTGTCCGACACCACCGATCTCCTCGACGCCCCCACTGCGGGTACGTCGGGAGACACCTCCGCCGAGCAGTCGGCCACCAAGCCCGCCCGCAAGCGTTCCGCCGGCCTCTCCGGCATGGTGCTTGCCGAGCTGCAGGGCCTGGCCGGCGAGCTGGGCATCAGCGGCACCGCGAAGATGCGCAAGGGCCAGCTGATCGAGGCCATCAAGGAGCGCCAGTCCGGCGGCTCCAGCAGCTCAGGCCCAGCCTCCGCTGGCTCCCAGCCGGCCGCAGCCGGCAAGGCACCGGCCCGCCGGGAGAGCGCACCCGCGCCCGACGCCGCACCGGCGCAGGACCGCCCCGCCCGCGAGCCCCGCCAGCGCCGGGACCGGTCCGAGCGCGCCTCCGCCGCCGCAGACGGCGAGCCGCAGCAGGACCGCAAGCAGAACGACCGCCAGCAGAGCGACCGCCAGCAGAACGACCGGCAGCAGCAGAGTGACCGGCAGCGGGGCGACCGCCAGCAGGGCGACCGCCAGCAGGGCAAGCAGGGCGACCACCCGCAGCAGGGCAAGCAGGGCGACCGGCCGCAGCAGGGCGAGGGCAATCGTCCGCAGGGCGGCAACCAGGGCGCCCGCGACGACGACGACTTCGACGCCGGTGGCCGCAGCCGCCGGCGCGGCCGCTACCGGGACCGCAACCGGAACCGCCGCGGTGGCCGGGACGGCTTCGCCCCGAACGAGAACGAGGCGCTGCCCGAGATCGGCGAGGACGACGTCCTGGTGCCGGTAGCGGGCATCCTGGACATCCTCGACAACTACGCCTTCGTCCGGACCTCCGGCTACCTGCCCGGCCCCAACGATGTGTACGTCTCGCTGGCCCAGGTGCGCAAGAGCGGCCTGCGCAAGGGCGACGCCGTCACCGGCGCGATCCGGCAGCAGAAGGAGGGCGAGCGCAAGGAGAAGTTCAACGCGCTCGTCCGGCTGGACACGGTCAACGGCGCCGACCCGGACAAGTCGCGCAACCGGATCGAGTTCGGCAAGCTGACGCCGCTCTACCCGCAGGACCGGCTCCGCCTGGAGACCGAGCCCGGCATCCTCACCACCCGCGTGATCGACCTGGTCGCCCCGCTCGGCAAGGGCCAGCGCGGCCTGATCGTCTCGCCGCCCAAGGCGGGCAAGACGATGGTGCTGCAGGCGATCGCGAACGCGATCACCGTGAACAATCCCGAGGTCCACCTCATGGTCGTGCTCGTCGACGAGCGGCCCGAGGAGGTCACCGACATGCAGCGCTCGGTGAAGGGCGAGGTCATCGCCTCGACCTTCGACCGGCCGGCCGAGGACCACACGATCGTGGCCGAGCTGGCCATCGAGCGGGCCAAGCGGCTGGTCGAGCTCGGCCACGACGTGGTCGTGCTGCTCGACTCCATCACCCGCCTCGGCCGTGCCTACAACCTGGCGGCTCCAGCCAGCGGCCGGATCCTGTCCGGTGGTGTCGACTCGACGGCGCTCTACCCGCCGAAGCGCTTCTTCGGTGCGGCCCGCAACATCGAGAACGGCGGGTCGCTGACGATCCTCGCCACCGCGCTGGTCGAGACCGGCTCCCGGATGGACGAGGTGATCTTCGAGGAGTTCAAGGGCACCGGCAACATGGAGCTCAAGCTCGACCGCAAGCTGGCGGACAAGCGGATCTTCCCGGCGGTGGACGTCGACCCGTCCGGCACCCGCAAGGAAGAGATCCTGATGGCCAAGGACGAGCTCCAGGTCACCTGGAAGCTCCGTCGGGTGCTGCACGCCCTGGAGACCCAGCAGGCCCTCGAGCTGCTGCTCGACCGGATG
>JAVEDA010000423.1 GCA_030841195.1 Actinomycetota bacterium
GCCGAGGCCGCCGCGGCCGAGCTGGCAGCCGCGGCGCGGCGGCACGGGTGGGCCGGCGACCCGCTGGGCTACCTGCTGCTCGGTCTGGTGCGCACCGGCGTACGCGTCGGCACGGTGTCGCTCGACCCATGGCGCTGGGCCCGCGACCCGGCCGACCCGGCCCGCTCGCTGCAGGCGGAGCTCGACGTGATGGACCCGCGTGCGGTGGCAGCCACCCGGTTTGCCCGCGCCACAAAGGCGGAGGACGGCTTCGTCGCGACCTTCCTGAGCCGCCCGCTGTC
Source organism: Actinomycetota bacterium (assembly GCA_030841195.1). Lineage (GTDB taxonomy): Bacteria > Actinomycetota > Actinomycetes > JACCUZ01 > JACCUZ01 > JAVEDA01. Next base: position 282 of record JAVEDA010000423.1, read on the forward strand.
CCGGCTGCTCACGCCGACGGTGCTCCGGCTCGGCCTCACGCCGAACCAGGTCACCGTGGCCTCGGTGGTGGTCGGGCTGGGCGCCGCCGCGCTGTTCGCCGTCGGCCGGCCGGCGGCCCTGGTCGCCGGCGCGGTGCTGCTGCAGCTCTCGCTCGTGCTGGACTGCGTGGACGGCGACGTCGCGCGCTACACCCGCCGGTTCAGCCCCCTCGGCGCCTGGCTGGACGCCTCGACCGACCGGCTCAAGGAGTTCGCCTGCTACGCGGGACTCGCGTGGGGCGCCGACGCCGGCCGCACCGGGTGGGTCCTCGCCGCGGCGATGATCACCCTGCAGACGGCCCGGCACTCGGTCGACTACACGTTCACCGCGGTCAAGGACCTGCGCGAGGCCGAGGTGGTGCGGGCGCCCCTCGACCAGGAGGACGAGCCGGTACGCCGGGGGGCGGGCGACGTCCGCGCGGCCCGGGCGCTGGAGCTGAGCCGCCGCAGCAGTGCCGCCCGCCCGGCCGTGACCTGGCTGAAGAAGGTGCTGCACCTGGGCATCGGCGAGCGCTGGCTGGTGATCTCGGTCCTCGCAGCGGCCCAGCAGCCTCTGGCTGCCCTCGTGGTGCTGTTCGTGCTCGGCGCCGGGTCGCTGCTCTACACGTCGGCCGGGCGCACCCTTCGGGCCCGGTCCTGGCCGGCCGAGCCGGTGCTCGACCGCGAGCGGGAGATCGTGCTGGCCCAGCTCGACGGCGGCCCCTTGGTCCCGGCCACGGCGGCGGCCCGGTTCGCGGGCCGGCCGGGGGGGCGGGAGCGGTTCCTGTGGGTGCGGCCGGCGCTGCTGCGGGCCGGGGAGTACCTCGCCGTGCTGGGGCTGACGGCCGGGCTGGCCGGTGCCGGCCCTGGTGCCGCGGTCTGCGTGCTGCTGCTCGTGGTGGCGTCGCACCACTACGACGACCTGTACCGGGTCCTCAACCGGCTGCGGCCGCCGTCGGCGCTGTCCCGGGTGCTCGGTCTGGGCGTCGCGGGGCGGCTGGTGGTGCTGGCTGTGCTGGCCCTGCTGGGGAGCGCGCGGCACGCCGTCGGGGAGGGGGGCCTGTGGGTGCTCGGGGGCTGGCTCGGCATCCTCTACCTGGTGGCCGAGCCGGCCCGGGTGCTCCGCGAGGTGCGCCACCCGGTGCTGTCCGCCGGCGGGCCGACCGACCTACCGACCGAAGGAGCCATAGGTGCCTGACCGGCCGACCATCGCCGAGCTGCGCGCGGTGACGCAGCCGCCGTCGGTGACCGGGCGGCGCAACTCCGAGCACTGGACCGGGGACCTGTACCAGCGGCGGCTGTCGCCGTACCTCACCCGGGTGCTGCTCGGGACCTCGATCACGGCCAACGGCGTGACCGTTCTGATGATCGTGACCGGTGCCGCAGCCGGGGCGTCCCTGCTGCTCCCCGGGCTGCTCGGGGCGGTGCTCGCCGCCGTGCTCGGCCAGCTGCAGATGCTGTGGGACTGCTGCGACGGCGAGGTGGCCCGCTGGCGGCAGACCTTCTCGCCGGTCGGCTTCTTCCTCGACAAGCTCGGCCACACGGTCGCGGAGGCAGGCATCCCCCTCGCCCTCGGCGTCCGGGCCGACGGCGGCTTCGACTCGCTCGGCGGCTGGACCACGCTCGGGGCGGTGCTGGCGGTGCTCGTGCTGGTGAACAAGTCACTCAACGACGCGGTGCACCTCGCCAGGTCGGCGAGCGGCCTGCCGCGGCTGGTCGACCGGGCCGAGGAGGCCGCGCCCAGGGCGGCGGGTGTCCGCCGGCTGCGGTCGCTGGCCAGGTTCGTGCCGTTCCACCGGGCCTTCCACTCCGTCGAGCTGACCCTGCTGGCCCTGGTGGCCGCCGTCGTCGACGCGGCCTCCGGCGGCGGGCTGGACGCGACCCGGGTGCTCGTGGTGGCGCTGGTGGTGGCCGCGGCCGTCACCGTGGTCGGTCACCTGGCGGCGATCCTCAGCTCGAGCAGGCTGCGGTGAGCCTCCCGACCGTCGGGGCGGTGGTGCTGAGCATGGGCAACCGCCCGGTCGAGCTCGCTGCCGCGCTCGAGTCGCTGCTGGCCCAGGAGGGCGTCGAGCTGGACGTGGTCCTCGTCGGCAACGGCTGGGAGCCGACGGGGCTGCCGGACGCCGTCCGCACGGTGCACCTGCCGGGGAACGTCGGCATCCCGGAGGGCCGCAACATCGGGGCAGCCGCCTCCCGCGGCGACGTGCTCTTCTTCTACGACGACGACGCCTACCTGCCCACCACGGACGTGGTGGCGCGGCTGGTCGCCGTGCTGGCCGCGGACTCACGGGTCGGCGCCGTGCAGCCCCGGCCGGTCGACCCGACCGGGAGGCCGTCACCGAAGCGGTGGGTGCCGCGACCAGGGGGCCGCGACCCGCTGCGGCCGGGCCGGGTGGGCTGGCTCTGGGAGGGCACCTTCGTCATCCGGCGGCACCTGTTCGAGCAGGCCGGCGGGTGGCCCGGGCACTTCTGGTACGGCCACGAGGGCATCGAGCTCTCCTGGCGGGTCTGGGACGCCGGCAGCACGACCTGGTACGCCCCCGACGTCGTGATGAACCACCCGGCCACCTCGCCGACCCGCCACGACACCTACTACCGGCTGAACGCGCGCAACCGGGTCTGGGTCGCGCGGCGGAACCTTCCCTGGCCGCTGGTCGTCGTCTACCTGACGGTCTGGACCGTGCTGACCGTCGTGCGGTTCCGCTCGCCGCGGCTGCTGCGGCTGTGGTTCGCCGGGTTCCGCGAGGGGCTGGGGCCCGGTGCCGGAGAACGGCGGCCGATGCGCTGGCGGACCGTGTGGCGGCTGACACGTGCTGGTCGTCCGCCGGTGGTCTGACGTACAGGTTCCGCACAGGTGGCGGCCCGTAGACTCGGCCGTTGCCGAGACGCCCGCAGCGTGAACGAGAGGTCGAAGAGTGCCCCGACGCACCGTCCCCGGCCCACGTCCTGCGCCGGACGTGTCCGTGGTGGTCATCGGGTACAACGACCGGGCCAACCTGCCGAACGCGGTGCGCTCGGTGCTCGACCAGACGCTGCGCAACCTCGAGGTGATCGTCGTCGACGACTGCTCGACGGACGGCTCCGGCGAGGTCGCCGAGGCGCTCGCCCGCGAGGACCCGCGGATCACCGTGCTGCGGCTGGCGGAGAACAGCGGCGGCTGCAGCCGGCCGCGGAACGCCGGCCTGGACCTGGCCCGGGCGCCGTTCGTGATGTTCCTCGACAGCGACGACGTGTACGAGCGGCACGCGTGCAAGAACCTTCTGCTCGCAGCCGAGCGCACCGGCGCCGACGTGGTGGCGGGACGGGTGGTGCGGCTGAACCTCACCAAGGACAAGGAGACGCTCTGGGCGAAGGACCTGTTCGGCGCCAGGGCCGTCTACCACGGCGTCCGCGACAACCCGATGATCTTCTTCGACCCGCTGTCCACCAACAAGATCTACCGGCGCGATTTCCTGGACCGGCACGCGATCCGGTTCCCCGAGGGCGTGCACTACGAGGACTCGCTGTTCTCCACCAAGGTCTACTGCCTGGCGGAGACCATCGCGATCATCCCCAACCTCGTCTACCTGTGGCGGGTGGTCGAGGACGCGGAGGAGCGGTCGATCACCCAGCGCCGCTACGAGTTCGAGAACTTCCGGGACCGGGTGGCCGTGCACCGGATGATGGACACCTTCTTGCGGGAGAACGGCGGTGCCGACCTCAAGGTCTACAAGGACTTCAAGTTCGTGCGGCACGACCTCAAGCTCTACCTCACCGACCTGGCCCACCGGGACGAGGAGTACCAGCGCAAGTTCATGCGGCTCGCCGCCGACTACTGCGCGACGATCAGCGACGAGACGCTGGCGATGGTGTACCCGCTCGAGCGGATCTGCGTGCACCTGATCCGGCGGCTGGACGTGGCCGAGACGCTGCGCGCGGTCGACTACCTCCGCTACGGCTTCAAGCTGTCGACCGACCTGGTCGAGCGCGACGGCAAGGTCTACTGGACGGCGAAGTACCTCGACACGCCCGAGGACCGCGCTGTCATGGACGTCACCGAGATGGGCTTCCACCGGCTGCCGTTCAGCCGGATCAACCTCTACAACCAGGTCACCTCGATGCGGGTCGTCGGGAGCCGCCTGCACCTCGAGGGCTCGGTGGTCAACCAGCTCGGGCGGCTCGACCCGCCGGGGGACCTTTCGCTGTCGGTGTCGCTGCGCAACCGGGGCCGCCCCAACCGGCGTACGCACCGAGTGGACGACTGGACGCTGTCGGGCGACCGGTTGCACTACCGGACGGTGGTGGACCTGTCCCGGGCCGTCGAGGCGCTCGACCCGCAGGTGCCGCTCTGGGACCTGCGGCTGGAGATCAGCAAGGACGGGGCGACGAACCTCACGACATTCAGCATCGACCCGGCGATGGTGTCGGGTGATCCCATCCGGGTCCGCGGCAGGCTCGGAGGCGTGGCACCGGGGTACCTCGTGCCGGTCGTGACGCCCAAGCTGAACCTCAGCTTCCAGCAAGGCGACGACACGGCCGTGACCCAGGTGGCGAGGCAGGCGAACCGGTTCGGGATCCGGGCCCGCATGTCGGTGCGCTGGCGGTCCAGCAGGGCGGTGGGCAACAACCAGGCGCTGAAGGCGTTGGCCTACAAGGCGTTCCGCCGGTTGCCGGTCAAGAAGGGGCTCGTCGTCTTCGAGTCGCACCTGGGCAAGCAGTACTCCGACAGCCCGCGCTACATCTACGAGGCCGCCGTGGCCGCCGGGCTCGACCGGCTCGGGCTGGCCCCCGTCTGGTCCTACGCCCGGCGCACCGACGGGTTCCCCACCGACGTACGGCTGGTGCGTCGGGAGAGCTGGCGCTACCACCTCGACCTGGCCAGGGCCGAGTTCTGGGTCGACAACCAGGGGTTCCCTCGCGTGTTCAGCCGCCGCCGGGAGACGACCTACATCCAGACCTGGCACGGGACGCCGCTCAAGCGGATGGGCTTCGACTCCCCGGCGCTGGAGCGGGCCAGCGCGTCGGTCCGGCGCCAGCACAAGGCGATGATGCGGCGCTGGAGCGCGCTGCTCGTGCCGAGCGAGTACTTCGTCGAGACGTTCGTGAAGTCCTACGGGTACGACGGTGAGCTGGTGCGGCACGGCCTGCCGCGCAACGACCTGCTGGTCCGCGGGGTGGACGACGACTGGGTAGAGGCGAAGAAGCGCGAGCTGGGCCTGCCCACCGACCGGCGCCTCGTCCTCTACTGCCCGACCTTCCGGGACCGGGCCCGGCGACTCGAGACTCCCTACGACCTGCCGCTGGACCTCGAGCAGATGCGCCGCGCGCTGGGCGACGACGTTCACCTGCTGCTGCGCACCCACTACCTGGACAGCTACAAGCTCTCCGCGCGGTTCGCGCCGTTCGCCACCGATGTGTCGCGGCACCACGACGTCACCGAGCTGATGCTGCTCGCGGACGTCCTGGTGACCGACTACTCGTCGGTGATGTTCGACTTCGCCAACACCGGCAAGCCGATGGTGTTCTACACCTACGACTACGAGGACTACGTCCGGGACGAGCGCGGCACGTACATCGACCTGCCGGACGTCGCGCCCGGTCCGGTCGTCTCGACCAACGACGAGCTGACCGCGGCCCTGGCGAGGGTCGACGACGACGTCGAGGGCTACCGGGACCGCTACGCAGCCTTCCGGGAGCGGTTCTGCAGCTACGAGACCGGGCACGCGGCCGAGCACGTGGTCAAGGAGTTCTTCGAGGGTCGGTCGCGCGACGGTCGGGACGGCTCGTGACCCGCGACGTGTTCCTGGTGGCGAACAACGTCGAGGAGCTCGGCGGGGTGCAGCGCGTCACCCACAACCTGGCCATGATGCTGTACGAGCGTGGCCACCGGGTCACCGTGGTCGGCATCCAGCACGCGTCCCAGCCGCACGACTACGGCGACCGGCCCTACCGGTGGCTGGTGCTCAACGAGGAGCCCGAGCCGCCGATGCCGAAGGGGGCCGGCCTGCGCGGCCGGCTCGACCCGCGGCTGCGGGCGGCCAGGGACGCGCACCTCTCTGCCCGCAGGGCCGCTGTGGCGCGGTTGTCGGCGCTGTTCGCCGAGGCCGACGACGGGGTCGTCGTCTGCATGCAGGTCTGGGCGATGAGCTGGGTGGCCGCGGCCGAGACCGGTCACCTGCATGTGATCGGCATGAGCCACGAGTCGTTCGACGCCACCCTGGGGTCGACCCGCTGGGAGCGGGTGCAGCAGCTCTACCGGGACGTGGACGTGCTGCTGCTGCTCACCGAGCACGACGCCTCGCGGTTCGAGCTCGAGGGCTTCAACAACGTGGACGTCATGCACAACTCGCTCTCGTTCTACCCGGAGGTGGCCAGTGACCTCACCGCGAAGGTGGTCGTCGCCGCCGGCCGGCTCGCGTCGGAGAAGGGCTACGACCGGCTGATCGACGCCTTCGGGTCGATTGCTGACCGGCACCCGGACTGGGTGCTGAAGATCTTCGGCGAAGGGCCGCTGCGAGTCCGGCTGGAGAAGCAGGTCGAGTCCCTGGGGCTGGCCGGACGGGTGCTGCTGCCGGGGCTGGCCGGTGACATCGAGACCGAGCTCGTGGCCTCGTCGGTGTTCGCGCTGTCGTCGATCCACG
>JAVEDA010000428.1 GCA_030841195.1 Actinomycetota bacterium
CAGCGCGACTACCGGCTGTTCCGCGCCGCCCGGATCATCGTCGACACCTCGCTGCACCTCGGCGAGATGTCGGTCGAGGAAGCCGTCGACTTCATGTCGAGCAAGGCGTCGCTGTCCCGGGAGACCGCCCAGGCCGAGGTGCTGCGCTACTGCGCCTGGCCTACTCAGGCGTCGTCGTACCTGACGGGAGCCCTGGAGATCGCCCGGATGCGGCAGCGCTGGCTGGACGAGGCGCGCGGGTCGCTGCGGGACTTCCACGACCAGGCGGCGGGGTCCGGCCGCCTGCCGATCGGGCTGGTCGAGCGCACGCTGTTCGTCTGAGGCAGCCGGCGCCCAGCCGCGGGCTGCTGGCGTAAGGTCGTCCGCCGTGACCACGTGGGAGGACCCGGCAGGCGCGGGCGGGCCGGTCGAGGTGCTCGTGCGCCGGCTCGACCCCGACCTGCCGCTACCGGCGTACGCCCATCCCGGCGACGCCGGCGCCGACCTGGTTACCACGCAGGACGTGGTGCTGGAGCCGGGGCAGCGGGCCATGGTGCCGACCGGGGTGGCGATCGCGCTGCCGGCCGGGTACGCCGCGTTCGTGCACCCCCGCTCGGGGCTGGCGCACCGGTTCGGCGTGGGCGTGGTCAACGCGCCCGGCACGGTCGACGCCGGCTACCGCGGCGAGATCAAGGTGCTGCTCGTCAACCACGACCGCACCGACACCGTGCGGCTGCGCCGCGGCGACCGGATCGCCCAGCTGGTGGTCCAGCGGGTCGAGCGGGCCCGGTTCCACGAGGTGGAGCTGCTGCCGGGCTCGGCCCGGGGCGAGGGTGGGCACGGGTCCACCGGTGGCTTCGAGGCGCCCGACCCTCAGACGGCTCAGACGGATCAGACGACCAAGACAGAGGTGTGAGCGTGTTCCGCAAGAAGCGCCAGCAGGGCGACGGGGACGACCCGCTCGAGGATGTCGAGGACAGCCGAGCCTCCGAAAGCATCGAGGACTTCGAGGATGTCGAGGACGACGACCAGGCCCTCGAGGCCGACGGAGCCGGCCGGGGCCAGGGTCCGTTCGACCTGGCGGAGGTCGACGACCCCGCGGCCAGCGGCCGGGTGGACCTCGGCGGCCTCTGGCTGCCAGGCCGGCCCGGCCTGGAGGTGCGGATCGAGGCCGACCAGGAGACCTCCGAAGTGGTCGCGGTGACCCTCGTGCTGGGCGAGGGCGCGCTGCAGGTGCAGCCGTTCGCCGCGCCGCGCAGCGAGGGGATCTGGGACGACGTGCGGGCCGAGATCCGGGCCGGCATCACCAAGCAGGGCGGCACTGCCGACGAGGTGGACGGGCCGCTGGGCACCGAGCTGCGCACCCGGGTACCGGTCCGTGCGGCCGACGGCACCCAGACCGTGCAGCCGGCCCGGTTCCTCGGGGTCGACGGGCCGCGGTGGTTCCTGAGGGGCGTGCTCACGGGCAAGCCCGCGGTCCAGCCGGGGCCGGACACGGACGCCGAGCTGTTCGCCGTGTTCCGCGAGATCGTCGTGGTGCGCGGTGACGCGGCGATGGCGCCGCGAGACCCGATCCCGCTGCGGCTGCCGGTCGCCCCGACGGTGTCCTCGGCCGAGGAGGGCGAGGGCGAGGCGGGCATGGACGACGATGCGCTGAAGCCGTTCGAGCGTGGGCCGGAGATCACCGAGATCCACTGACGTCCCAGCAACCCACTTTTTGCGCAAGCGGACCGGGTCCGTGGCACCGGTTGTGCCACTGCGCCGGTCCACTTCACGTCCGGGGGACCACATGCTTGGTCAAGGCCTACGCTGAGAGGTATGGGCAACAACCCCGGCGTGCTGCGTCGCACCGTCAACCGCCTGGCCACCTCCGCCAAGGAGCACGAGGCGCACGAGCTGCAGAAGGGCTGCGTCGAGCTCGGCGCGGTGCCGGTGGTCGAGCTGCCGGACCGCGAGATGGTCCGGGTGGCCGGCACCCTGCGCACCGTGACGCTGCGGCCGCGGGCCGGCGTTCCCGCGTTGGTCGCCGAGCTCTACGACGGCAGCGGGACCATCAACCTGGTGTGGCTCGGCCGCCGGCAGATCCCCGGCATCGAGCCGGGCCGGGCCGTGATCGCCTGCGGCCGGGTGACCCGCGACCACGAGCAGCCGGTCATCTTCAACCCGCGCTACGAGCTCCGGCCGGTCGGGGCGGAGTGAGCGAACCCCCTCAGCCCGAGTCCCCACCCGCGGTCCAGCCCGCTGCCACCGCGGCAGCCGCTCCGCTGGACTTCGCCACGGTCGAGGAGCTCGTCCGGCACCGGCTCTCGGTCGCGCTGGGCGGCCGCCGCGGCATGGTCGAGGGCGCCGTCCCCACCCTCGGCTTCACCGTCACGTACGTGGTCGGCCACAACCTCCGGCTCGGACTCTCCGTAGGCATCGGCCTGGCGGTGGCGCTGCTGGCCGTCCGGCTGGTGCAGCGGCAGTCCGTGCAGTTCGTGGTGAACAGCCTGGTGGGCATCGCGATCGCCGCGGCCTTCGCGTCCCGCACGGGGAAGGCCGAGGACGTCTTCCTGCCCGGGATCATCTACAACGCGGTGTACGCCGGCGCGATGGTGCTCTCGGTGGTCGTCCGGTGGCCGCTGGTCGGGCTGATGATCGCCTCGGTGACCGGTGACATCACCGCCTGGCGACGCGACCCGGCGATCGTGCGGCTCTGCACCAAGCTGACGCTGATCCTGGCATTGCCGTGCCTGCTGCGGGTGGCCGTGCAGTACCCGCTCTGGCTCGCCGGGGAGGTCGGCTGGCTCGGGGTCACGAAGATCGCGCTGGGTTGGCCGCTGCAGGTCGCCGCCCTGGCCGCGATGGCGTGGCTGCTGGCCCGCGGCCGCACCCCGCTCGTCGTACCTCCCGAGGTGTCTGAGCCCGACCCCGCTTAGCGGGCGTGCGGAGCGAGCAGCTCCTCGAGCTGCGGGCCCATGTCAGGGCTGGCCACGAAGAGCAGCTCGTCACCGGCCTCCAGCGGGTCGACGGGGGTTGGCGGGATCGGCCGGCCCTCGCGGATGATCGCGACCAGAGCCGTGTCCTGCGGCCACGCGACGTCGCCGACCCGGCTGGCGACCACGGGGGAGTCGGCGGGCAGGGTGAGCTCGAGCATGTCGGTGTTCGACTGCTGGAAGGTGAAGATCCGCACCAGGTCGCCGACGCTGACCGCCTCCTCGACCAGCGCGGTCATCAGGCGCGGCATCGAGACCGCAACGTCGACCCCCCAGGCCTCGTCGAACATCCACTCGTTCTTGGGGTTGCTGACCCGGGCGACGGTGCGCGGCACGCCGTACTCGGTCTTGGCCAGCAGGGACACGACCAGGTTGACCTTGTCGTCGCCGGTGGCGGCTACCACAACCTGGCACTCCTGCAGCCCGGCCTCCTCGAGCGAGGTGACCTCGCAGGCGTCGGCGAGCAGCCACTGCGCGTTCGGCACCGAGGCGCGCTTGATGGCGGCCGGGTCCTTGTCGATGAGCAGGACCTCGTGCCCGTTCTCCAGCAGCTCGCGAGCGACCGAGCGCCCCACGCTGCCCGCTCCGGCGATGGCGACCCGCATCTCAGTGCTCCTCGCTGGACCGGTGAAGCAGCGCGGCCTCGACGGCGTCCGCCTCGCTGTCTCTCATCACGACGTGCACGAGGTCGCCGTCCTGGAGCACGGTGTCCTCGCCGGGGAGCAGGCCCTCGCCGAACCGGGTGAGGAACGCGACCCGGGCGCCGGAGGTCTCCTCCAGCCGGCTGACCCGCTCGCCGATCCATGCTGTGTCGACGTGCACCTCGGCCAGCCGCACCGTGCCGCTGGGGTCGCGCCACTCCGGTTCCGCGCCATGCGGGAGCAGCCGGCGCAGCATCTGGTCGGCCGTCCACCGGACGGTCGCCACCGTGGGGATGCCCAGCCGCTGGTAGACCTCGGCCCGGCCGGGGTCGTAGATCCTGGCCACCACGTTGACGACCCCGATGGTCTCGCGGGCCACCCGGGCCGCGACGATGTTGGTGTTGTCGCCGCTGCTGACGGCGGCGAACGCCTGCGCCTCCTCGATGCCGGCCTCGCGCAGGGTGTCCCG
>JAVEDA010000431.1 GCA_030841195.1 Actinomycetota bacterium
CGAGCGGCGGTCTGTTTTCTGTGGCACTGTCCCGCGGGTCACCCCGGGTGGCCGTTAGCCACCACCCTGCCCTGTGGAGCCCGGACGTTCCTCGGCGGCGCTCCCACGTTTCCGCGGTAACGCCGACGCGACCGCCCGGTCGACTCGCCAGTCGCAAGGACAGCTTATCGGCCGACCGGGCGGCGCGCCCCGTCCCACGCCCGCGAGATGTGCAGGATGTCGGTCTCCCGGCGTCACCCGGCGCCGTCGTAGATTCGCACCACGTCGTTCTCGGCCGCCGAGATGAACGGCGCCGCGTGAGACCTTTCGGGGTCGTCAACAGCGGGATTCGGACACGCGGGAGCGGGCCTGCTGCGGGAGCCGTCGGGAGACGGCGGTCAGCGGCCCTGGCGGGCGCTGATCATGGCCTCAGTCCTTCGAGGGACGTCGGGGAACCGGTCGCCGCCGACGGTACGGCGCATGCCCGGAGGCACGCAAGCACATTGAGTCTGGACACGTCTGGTGGAAGGCTCGTGTCCACGGAAGGAGCGACATGGCCGGCGGCACACGAGACGACCCTTGGCAGTTGACGACCGCGCCGGGCAGCTCGTCGTACACCATGTATCGCGACCCGGACGGCGACCCGCCCGCGCTCGTCTGCCAGGTCGGCACGACGACGTTGCGCTACCACCTGCGCGCCGTCGACGACCTGCACGCGTGGCTGCGGGAGCAGGGCGACTGGGTGCCGCTCGGCGCGGCCGACGAGCAGAAGGCTGCGGCCGACGGCACCGTCGAGGCGTGGGGCCGGTCGGACGCGAACCCGGTCGGCGGCTGGTACGGACTCCGCAAGGGCTACCGCGGCCGGTTCGGCATGTACCTGCCGCCTCTGCTCGAAGCGCTGGGCCTGGTCGAGCTGACGCACGACGCCCGGAACAACCGGGTGCGCGCGCGGTAGGGCCTACCGTGGGGCCATGGCCGAGCCCCCGTCCGTCCCGCCGTTGAAGGCCGTCGAGAGCCCGCTGATCCGGCGGATCCGCGACTCGGTGATCGGCGAGGACCAGGTCATGCACGGCCCCTACGGCCCGCGCCGGGTGACCTACGCCGACTACACCGCCAGCGGCCGCGCGCTGACCTTCGTCGAGGACTTCATCCGGCACGAGGTGCTGCCGCGATACGCGAACACCCACACCGAGTCCAGCGGCACCGGCCTGCAGACCACCCGGCTGCGCGAGGACGCCCGGCGGATCATCCGGGACGCGGTCGGCGGTGACGACGAGACCGTGGTCATCTTCTGCGGCTCCGGCTCGACCGCCGCGATCGACAAGCTGATCGGCATCCTCAACCTGCGCATCCCGGCCGACCTCGACGACCGCTACGGCCTGTCGGCCTTGATCCCCGCCGGGGAGCGCCCGGTCGTGTTCATCGGGCCGTTCGAGCACCACTCCAACGAGCTGCCGTGGCGCGAGTCCATCTGCGACGTCGTGACGATCCCCGAGGACCGGGACGGCCACATCGACGTCACGGTGCTCGAGCAGCGGTTGGTCGAGCACGCCGACCGGCCGCTGCTGATCGGCGCCTTCTCGGCGGCGTCCAACGTGACCGGCATCGTCAGCGACACCCACCGCCTCGCGGACCTGCTGCACGCCCATGGCGCCCTGTCGTTCTGGGACTTCGCCGCCGCGGCGCCGTATGTCGACGTCGAGATGAACCGAGAGTGCGCCGAGCACCCGCGCTGCCACAAGGACGCGGTCTTCATCTCGCCGCACAAGTTCATCGGCGGCCCGGGAACGCCCGGTGTCCTGGTCGTACGTCGGGAGCTGCTGACCAACCGGGTCCCAGTCGTGCCGGGTGGTGGCACGGTCGCCTACGTCAACCCGCTGGAGCACCTCTACGTCGAGGACCCGGCGCACCGGGAGGAGGGCGGCACGCCGGCGATCGTCGAGTCGATCCGGGCCGGGCTGGTCTTCCAGCTCAAGTCGGCCGTCGGCGTCGAGACCATCCGGGCCCGCGAGGAGGCTCTGCTCGCCCGCGCCGTCTCCGCCTGGCGGGACAACCCTGCCCTGGAGATCCTCGGCAACCTCGACGCCGAGCGGCTCTCGATCGTGTCCTTCGTCGTACGCCGGGCGCCGGCCGGCCCCGACGAGGGCCGGCGACCGACGTACCTGCACCACAACTACGTGGTGGCCGTGCTCAACGACCTGTTCGGCATCCAGTCCCGCGGCGGCTGCTCCTGTGCGGGGCCTTATGGCCACCGGCTGCTCGGCATCGACCTGGAGCGCTCGCACGAGTTCGAGCGCGAGATCGCGCACGGCTGCGAGGGCATCAAGCCTGGCTGGGTCCGCATCAACTTCAACTACTTCATCTCCGCGGCCGTGCTCGACTACGTGGTCGAGGCGGTCGGGCTGGTGGCCGAGCACGGCTGGCGGCTGCTCCCCGACTACCGGTTCGAGCCGGCCACCGGGATGTGGCGCCACCGCGGCGGGCCGGTCGAGCCCCCGCTCCGGCTCGGTCAGGTCACCTACGCGGCCGACGGGACGATGACCTACCCGCACCACGACGAGCCGGTGCCCGAGTCGGCGTTGCGCGGCTACCTCGACGAGGCGCGGGAGATCTTCGCGGCGGCCGGGTCAGCCGAGCCGGACGGGCCGGTGGGTCGGGTGTCCGACGACTTCGAGCACCTGCGCTGGTTCGAGCTGCCGGCGGTCTGCCTGCAGCCCTGAACCGGAAGCCCCCGTCCGGCGTCTTCACCTGGAGACCACGAGGGGGCCGCGATGGACCGGGCCGGGCGCGTGTCACGGATGACTCTGCTCACCAGCGCAGCAGTGCTCGCGGTCGTGCTGGGAACTCTCGGACCGGGCGGCGGCGTGGGGTTCGGGACCCCGCTGGTCTCGACCCAGCCCGGGGCGGTCGCCGATGCCGGCGTCGAAAGGCCCGACCAGCCCGACCTGTCCGACCTGCCCGACATCGTGGTCATCCTGACCGATGACCAGCGGGTCGAGACCCTGGCGGGCATGCCGCGGGTGCAGTCGTTGCTCGTGGACCAGGGGACCAACTTCTCGCGGGCGATGGTCCCGACCTCGCTGTGCTGCCCGAGTCGCGCGTCGATGCTGACGGGCAGCTACGCGCACGACACCGGGGTGTGGACCAACGTGCGGCCGGACGGCGGCTGGTGGGCCTTCCAGGCCGGCGGCAACGAGGAGCGCACGGTGGCCGTGGCGCTGCAGCAGCAGGGCTACCGGACCGCCCTGGTCGGGAAGTACTTCAACACCTTCGGGCTGTATGCGCCGCCGGGCTACCGGCCGCCCGGCTGGGACGAGTTCCTGGCGTTCACGACCATGGACCGGTCCGGCGACTACTACGACTACACGCTCAGCGACGGCAGTGTGCACGGGTCCAAGCCGGGCGACTACTCCACCGACGTGCTGGCCGCGGCCGCCACCCAGGTCATCCGCACGACGCCCGCCACCCAGCCGCTGTTCCTCTGGTACGCGCCCTACGCTCCGCACGGCCCGTTCCGGCCCGCGCCTCGGCACCGGCACGCGGCGGTCGAGCTCGAGGCCAAGCCCGGGGACGAGGACGTCTCGACCAAGCCGCACTGGGTGCGGGCCCTCGACCCGCCCAAGGCCGAGACCGTCGCCCGCGCGGCGCGACGCCAGCAGCAGGCCCTCATGGCGGTCGACGAGGCCGTCGCCGGCATCGTCGGCGCGCTGGCCGACACCGGCCGGCTGTCCGACACCCTGATCGTGTTCGCGTCGGACAACGGCCTGCTCTGGGGCGAGCACGGCATGCTCGACAAGAACTTCCCCTACACCCCGGCCACCGCGGTGCCGCTGGTCCTTCGCTGGGACGGGCACGTCGGCGCCGGGCAGGTCGACGACCGGATGGCCCTGAACATCGACGTGACCGCGACGCTGGCGGCGGCCGGGATGACCGGAATGCATACCGACGGCTCGGACCTGCTGACCCCGGCGCGACGCGACGGGTTCGTGCTCGAGGCTGCCGCCGACCCCCAGCTGCAACGACCGCCGTACTGCGGCTGGCGGGAGGCCGACTGGACCTTCGTGCACTACTCGACCGGCGAGGAGGAGCTCTACTCGCTCACCGACGACCCCGGCGAGGTGCACAACCTCGCCACGGTGCCGAAGGCGCGCGACCAGCTGGACGCGATGCGGGAACGGTCCCGCGCGGCCTGCATGCCGGAGCCGCCGGGCTTCGACTGGTGAGGCGTCAGTCGCGCAGCACCTGCGCGGTCACTGCGGCGTCTCGGCCTCGACCGCGGACAGCACGTTGCCCGCCGGGTCGGTGAACCACGCGATGAGCGGTCCGCCGCCGCGGAAGATGCCCTTCTCGTCGGTGGCGGCCGGGGTTCCCTCATAGCGCTCGAAGACCACCCCGCGCGTAGTGAGCTGGTCTACCGCCGACTCGATGTCGTCGACCGGGAAGTTGAGGATGGTGAAGGAGGCCGGCGTGTGGTTCGGCTTGGGGTAGACGAGGATCGGCCGGTCACCGGCGATGTGCAGGGTCAGCATGCCGTTCTCCTCGGTGACCTCCAGCCCGAGCGTCTCGGCGTAGAACTGCTTCGCCGTCCCGATGTCGTCGACGGCGAAGCCGCTGAATGCCTTGGTGCTGCCGAACATGGACGTCCTTTCCGTCGGTGCCTGCGGGTGTGAACCCTGCGTGGGAGGGGACCCTCCGGGTCTGTCAGCCGATCGGCACCAGTCGACCGGCGCCCACTGGGAGGTCCCGTGCTCACTCTGCTGATCCTCATCGCGCTCGTGGTGCTCGTCGTGCTGTTCGTGGTGCCGGCCCTGCGGCGTCGCAGCGGACGCCGCCTCTGACCAGCCCCTAGCCGGTAGTCGAGTCGGCCACCGGATCGTTGGTATCGATGGTGCGGCCGGCCCAGGTCCACGCGTACGACGTGTCCTCGCAGGCCAGCGCCGGATCGAGCAGGTCCAGCGGTCGGAACGTGTCGACCATGACCGCCAGCTCGTCGGTGGCTGCCTTGCCGATCGAGGCCTCGACCGAGCCGGGCTGCGGGCCGTGGGTGAACCCGGAGGGGTGCAGCGAGATCGAGCCCTGCTCGATCCCCGCGCCCTTGCGGGACATGAAGTCGCCACCCGTGTAGAAGATGACCTCGTCCGAGTCCACGTTGGCATGGTTGTACGGCGCCGGGATGCCGTCGGGGTGGTAGTCGAACAGGCGCGGCACGAACGAGCAGACCACGAAGTTCGGCCCCTCGAAGGTCTGGTGCACCGGCGGCGGCTGGTGCAGCCGGCCGGTGATCGGCTCGAAGTCGTGGATCGAGAACACATACGGGTAGAGGCAGCCGTCCCAGCCGACGACGTCGAACGGATGGTGCGCGTAGACGTAGCGCGTCCACACGGTCGCACTGCCCGAGCCCCTGTGCTGCACGAGGACCTCGACGTCCTCCTCGTCGGTCGAGAACGGCTCGGCCGGGCCGCGCAGGTCGCGCTCGCAGTAGGGGGCGTGCTCCAGGAACTGGCCCTTGCTCGACAGGTAGCGCCGCGGCGGCCGGATGTGGCCGGACGCCTCGGTCACCAGCGTGCGCAGCTCGCCCTGCGGCACCCAGCGGTGGGTGGTCGACGTCGGGATGACGACGTAGTCCCCGGCGGAGACGGCCAGGGTGCCGAAGACGGTCTCGACCACGGCGGAGCCGCTCTCGACGTACACGCACTCGTCGCCGATCGCGTTGCGGTACAACGGGGACGGCTGGTCGGCGACGGAGTAGGAGATCCGGACGTCGCCGTTGGCCAGCAGGTGCTGGCGGCCGAGCACCGGGTCGCCGGCCGAGGACGCGCCGTCGAGCTTGTGCGTCTTGAGGTGCCGCGGCTTGAGCGGGTGGTTGGGCCGACGGTCGAAGGTCGGGCCGTCGAAGACCTCGCTGGACACGATGGCGGTCGGCAGGTGCCGGTGGTAGAGCAGCGAGGCGTCGGAGGAGAACCCCTCGACGCCCATCAGCTCCTCGGCGTAGAGCCCGCCGTCCGGCCGGCGGAACTGGGTGTGGCGCTTGCGCGGGACCACGCCGACCTGGCGGTAGTAGGGCATCGCACGCTCCCGTAGAGGACCTCGTCGTCCGGCTGTCACCGCCCACCCTGCCACGCCGGGTGCTCGCTAGGGTCGGGGGATGCGCCCCTCCGACCCGTTGCTCGCGGGGCTCGTCGACGACGCGGCGCTGTTCCCGCCCGGGAACGCGCCGATGCCCGTGGCGCTGGCCGAGCACGCGCGGTACCGACACGCGCCCTGGTCGGCGGCGATCGGCCCGTTCCTGTGCCCCGCCTCGCGCATCGAAGAGCTGGTGGCGCTGCTTCCCGCCGACCAGGACATCAGGGTCGCGTTGGTCAACGACGTCACCGATTCGGCAGCGTTACACGCCCGCAGCGCCGCCCTGCGGATGACGGCGCTGGCCTGGCTCGAGACCCGGCACGACCTGCTCGGTGAGGACCCGGACGCGGTGGCGGGCGGGTCCGGCCGGACGGCCGGGGCACCGTTCGCGTACCTCGAGGTGCCGCGGACCGGGTTCGACGCCGCACTCGACCTCGTCGGCGACGCGCAGCCCTTCCAGGCCGCCAAGTACCGAACCGGCGGCGTCACGCCCGAGGCGTTCCCCTCCGAACGCGAGCTGGCCGCCTTCCTGGTGGCGTGCGCGGCGCGCGGCGTCCCCTTCAAGCTGACCGCCGGGCTGCACCACGCGGTCCGGTCCACGACCGACGAGGGCCTCGAGCAGCACGGCCTGCTGAATGTGCTGGTGG
This sequence comes from Actinomycetota bacterium, assembly GCA_030841195.1. GTDB lineage: Bacteria > Actinomycetota > Actinomycetes > JACCUZ01 > JACCUZ01 > JAVEDA01. The sequence goes on from JAVEDA010000431.1 coordinate 6,750, forward strand.
CCACCCGGGTCGCCCAGACCGGTGGCTCGGTCGACGACGTGGCCGTCCCGCTGGCTCTGCGCAGCGCCGATCCGCTGGTGGGCTTCGTGGAGCACTGGGACGAGGGCACCTGCACCGGCGTACGGTCCGCGTTCCGGTCGTTCGGCTGCTGCGGCGTCACCGACCCACTCGGCGACCTGGCCACCGTCGGACTGCTGGAGGACTTCTCGTGAGCACCTGGACCGAGGTGCCGGAGGGATCGCCGTTCCCCGCGACCAACCTGCCCTACGGCGTCTTCTCGTACGACGGTGAGGCGCCCCGGGTGGGTGTCGCGCTCGGGGGCGACGTGCTGGACCTGGCTCCGCTCGCCGCGGCCGAGGGGCTGGACGGCGGGCACGTGTTCGAGTCGCCGTCGCTCAACCCGTTCCTGGCGATGGGGCGGCCGGCCTGGTCGGCGGTGCGGTCCTGGCTGGTCGAGCTGCTCGAGCACGAGGGCTACCGGGACCTGGTCGAGAGCCACCTGGTGCCGCAGTCGGAGGTGACGCTGCAGCTTCCGTTCGAGGTGGCCGACTACGTCGACTTCTACTCCTCGCAGCACCACGCCGAGAACGTGGGGCGCATCTTCCGGCCGGACGCCGAGGCGCTCACGCCCAACTGGAAGCACCTGCCCATCGGCTACCACGGCCGGGCCGGGACGGTGGTCGTGTCGGGCACCGAGGTCGTGCGGCCGAGCGGGCAGCGCAAGCCGCCGGACGCGGACTCCCCGTCGTACGGGCCGTCGGTGCGTCTCGACATCGAGGCCGAGGTCGGCTTCGTGGTCGGCGTGCCGTCGCCGCAGGGTGTGGCGGTGCCGACGAGTGACTTCCGGCAGCACGTCTTCGGCGCCTGCCTGGTCAACGACTGGAGCGCCCGCGACCTGCAGGCCTGGGAGTACGTGCCGCTCGGGCCGTTCCTGGGCAAGTCGTTCGCCACGTCGGTGTCGCCGTGGGTGGTGCCGCTGGACGCGCTGCTCGAGGCCCGGGTGGCGGGGCCGGCGCAGGAGCCGGCGGTGCTCGGCTACCTGGAGCGGCAGGCCGACTGGGGCCTGGACCTGTCGCTGGAGATCTCGTGGAACGGCACCGTCGTGTCCCGGCCGCCGTTCGCCGGCATGTACTGGACGCCGGACCAGCAGCTGGCCCACCTGACGGTCAACGGTGCCTCGCTGCGCACCGGCGACCTGTACGCGTCGGGCACCGTGTCGGGGCCGGAGAGCGGGCAGCGCGGCTCCTTCCTCGAGCTGTCCTGGAACGGCACCGAGCCGGTGACCCTGGCCGACGGGTCGACGCGCACGTTCCTCGAGGACGGCGACGAGGTGTCGGTCACGGCCTGGGCGCCGGGTGCGGACGGGACCCGGATCGGTTTCGGCGCGGTCACCGGACGGGTGCTGCCGGCCCGGCCCTGACCGGCGTACGCCTCACTGGACGAAGGGGTCGAGCTCGGCGCCGACCAGCGAGAGCACATCGGTGTCGAGCCGGTCTCCGCGCAGGACGTAGTTCGAGCGCATGGTGCCCTCGTGGGTGAAGCCGAGCCGCTCGGCGAGCCGGCGGGACCGGACGTTGAGCGTGCTCACGTGCCACTCGACCCGCTCGGCCGCCAGCTCGCGACGGGCCAGCCCCAGCAGCACCCGGCAGGCGGCCGACGCCACCCCGCCACCTTCGGCGGCCGCGGTCAGCCAGCAGCCGATCTCGACGACGGCGTAGTCGGGGTCGTGGTGGTGCAGCAGGGCGCCGCCGACCAGGGCGGCGCCGGACCAGACACCTCCGACGTCGACCCGGCCGTCCTCGTGGCGCTCGTACCGGCCGAGCCACTCGGCGGCGCCGTCCGGCGTGCGGGTGACCTCCGGCCAGGGCAGGTGCTCGCTCAGCCGCGGCAGGTCACCCTCGACGTGGTCCGCGAACGCGACCGCGTCAGCCGTCGTGATCCGCTGCACGGTCACCCGGCCGGGCAGGCCGGTCTCGAGGATGACGGGCGTCTCGAGCACGCCGGCATCCTGGCACGTCAGTCGAAGAGCTCCTCGAAGAAGGACGACTTCTTCTTCTTGTGCGGCTTCTGCCCGTACTGCCCACCTTGCTGCTGGTGGCCGCCGTACGACGGCTGCTGGTAGCCCTGCTGCGGTTGCTGGGTGGGCGCCGGGGCAGCAGCGGGGCCGTCGCCGTGGTAGCGGCTGTCCGCGTCCACAAGTCGCTCGAGCTCGCCGCGGTCGAGGAAGATCCCCCGGCACTCCGTGCACTGGTCGACGGTCACGCCGCTGCGCTCGTAGTTGCGCATCGGCGCCTGGCACTTCGGGCAGGTGAGGTCCATACCGGTCCCGACGCGTTCAGCAGCGCGAGAGTTCCGCCGCGCAAATCCGGCGCCCCGCCGGCGCGATGCGAGGCGTGTCGGTACCTCCCGAGGCGCAGACACCTCGCAAGGTGCCGACCCACCTGCCATACGTGGTCGACGCCACCAGGGGTCAGAGGTTGCCGCGGCGCTCCTGCTCGCGCTCGATGGCCTCGAACAGGGCCTTGAAGTTGCCCTTCCCGAAGCCGAGCGAGCCGTGTCGCTCGATCAGCTCGAAGAACACGGTGGGCCGGTCGCCGATCGGCCGGGTGAAGATCTGCAGCAGGTAGCCGTCCTCGTCGCGGTCGACCAGGATGCCCCGGCTCTGCAGCTCCTCGATCGGCACCCGGACGTTGCCGATCCGAACCCGCAGCTCGGGGTCCTCGTAGTACGAGTCCGGCGTCACGAGGAACTCGACGCCCTCGGCCCGCATCGCGTCGACGGTGCGCAGGATGTCGTTGGTCGCCAGCGCCAGGTGCTGAGCCCCGGGGCCCTGGTAGAACTCGAGGAACTCGTCGATCTGCGACTTCTTCCTCGCGATCGCCGGCTCGTTGAGCGGGAACTTCACCCGGTGGTTGCCGTTCGCGACCACCTTCGACATCAGCGCTGAGTAGTCGGTCGCAATGTCGTCGCCGATGAACTCCGCCATGTTCGTGAAGCCCATGACCTTGTTGTAGAAGCCGACCCACTCGTCCATGTGGCCGAGCTCGACGTTGCCGACCACGTGGTCGAGGGCCTGGAACAGCCGCTTCGGCGAGCCCTCGCGCTTGACGAAGTCCGATGT
>JAVEDA010000434.1 GCA_030841195.1 Actinomycetota bacterium
GGGTCACCCGCCAGTCGGCGTCCCGGTCGTGGCCCGCCGGCGACACGGTGACCACCGGCACGGTGGCGAGCCCGGCCAGCCGGCGGCCATGCGGGTCGTCGACGTTGACGACGCCGAGCCGGGACCGCACGGGCGTGAACAGCGTGGCCTTGACCTGGAAGTACTCCTCCAGGTCGGCGTGGAAGTCCAGGTGGTCCTCGCTGAGGTTGGTGAACACCGCGACGTCGTACGTCGTGCCGTCGACCCGCCCCATCGCCAGCGCGTGGCTGGACACCTCCATGGCCACCGCCTGCACCCCGCGCTCGCGCATCACCGCGAGCAGCGCCTGCAGGTCCGGGGCCTCGGGCGTGGTCCGCACGCTGGGCAGCGCCTCGCCGGCGACCCGGGTCTCGATGGTGCCCACCAGACCGGTCACCTTGCCGGCGGCCCGCAGGCCCGCCTCGAGCAGGTAGGCCGTGGTGGTCTTGCCGTTCGTCCCGGTCACGCCGACCAGGGTGAGGTCGTGGGCCGGGTCGCCGTAGACCCAGGCCGCCAGCGCGCCGAGCACCGCACGGGGCGACTCCACGACGTACGTCGGCAGGCCGGCCGCCAGGGCCCGGGCCAGCCCGGCCTGGTCGGTCAGGCAGGCGACGGCGCCGAGGGCCGAGGCCGCGGCCGCGAAGTCCGCGCCGTGCGCCCGGGCGCCGGCCGGTGCGGCGTAGAGGTCACCGGGCCGGACCGCGCGGGAGTCGAGCGCGACACCGCTCACGACCGGCTCGGCCAGGTCCCGGTCGTCGGCGCCCAGGACGTCGGTGCCGAGGTGGCTCGCGACGTCGGAGAGGCTGCGCGGCGGGAGCCCGGACGGGCGCGGTGCGGTGGGTCCGGGCGGCGTGAGCACGGGTAGACAGGCTAGCGGTCAGTGCGTGGTGAGCTTGAGGCCGGGCGGCTTGGTCCCGGTCGGCGGGACCCGCAGCGACTCGAGTGCGAACGACGCCACCTGCTTGAAGACCGGACCGCCCTGGAAGCCGCCGCCGATGGCGACCTTGGGTGCCTGCAGGGTGACGGCCACGACCACGCCCGGGTCGTCGACCGGTGCCAGCCCGATGAACGACAGGGTGTTTCCGCGGTAGCAGCCGCAGGCCGGGTCGAACCGCTGCGCCGTGCCGGTCTTGCCACCGACCCGGTAGCCGGGGATGCGCGCCAGCGGCGCGGTGCCGCCCGGGCCGAGAACCGTCTCCATCATCAGCCGGACGGTCCGGGCGGTCCGCGGGCTGATGACCCGGGTCCGCTTGGCGGCCGGCGTCTGGCGCACCGCGCCGTCCGGGCCGGTGGTCGACGCGACCAGCCGCGGCGACACCCGGAGCCCGTCGTTCGCCACGGTCGCGAACACCTCGGCCATCTGCACCGTGTTGACCGAGTAGCCCTGTCCGAAGCTCATCGTGTAGCCGCTGGTGGCCGACCAGTCGCCGGGCTTCGGGATCTCCCCCGACTGCTCGCCCGGGAGCCCGAGGCCGGTCGGCTCGCCGACGCCGAACTTCTTGAGGTAGGGGTAGAGACGCTTGAGGTTCCCCAGCCGCTCGGCCGCCTTGATGGTGCCGATGTTGCTCGACTTCGCGATCGTGCCGGTGTACGTGAGGTGCTCGACGCCGTGCTCCTCGAAGTCCTTGAACGACTTGCCGGCCCGGTAGAGCCGGTTCGGCACGAAGATCGGCGTGGTCGGCGCGATCACCCCCTCCTGGATCAACGCGGAGGCCGTGATGATCTTGCCGGTGCTGCCGGGCTCGTAGGCCTCGGTCAGCGGCCGGTCGCCGCGGTCCTCGGCCGGCGCGGCCCCCGGGTCGTTGGGGTCGAAGGTGGGCGCGGTGGCCACCGCGAGCAGGTCGCCGGACTTCGGGTCGTACACGACGACCGTGCCGCTCTGCGCCTGGCTGGACGCGACCGCCTTGGCGATCGCCTTCTGGGCGACGTACTGGATGTCTCGGTCGAGGGTCAGCCTCACGTCGGTGCCGGGTATCGCGTCGCGCTCGGTGTCCACCCCGCTGGGGATCCGCCTGCCGCCGGCGCTCAGCTCGTAGGTCGCCGTACCGTCCCGCCCGGCCAGGGTGCTGTCCAGCGCGTACTCGATGCCGCCGAGGCCCTTCCCGTCGGCGCCGACGAAGCCGACGATGTTCGCCCCGACCTGGCCGGCCGGGTAGACCCGCTTGCTGGTCTGCTCGGCGTAGATGCCGGGCAGGCCCTCGATGTCGGGGTCCGGGTGGTCCAGGGCGCTGACCTTGCGCCAGGTGGCGGGCGTCACCGCCTTGGCCAGGTAGACGAACCGCGCGTCACCGGTGAGCTTCTCGCGCAGGACGGTGGGGTCCATCTGCAGCACGGGAGCCAGCACCGCCGCGGTCGCCGCCGGGTCGACCACCTTGGTCTGGTCGGAGGTGACGTTCACCGCGGCCACCGTGGTGGCCAGCGCGATCCCGTTGCGGTCGGTGATGGTGCCGCGGGCGGCGGGCAGCGTCACGGTGCGGAGCCGGCCCTGCTCGGCCTCGGCCGCGTACGTCGGCGCGTCCAGCCCCTGCAGCTGGACCAGCCGGGCGCCGAACAGCGACAGGACGAAGGCGAGCACGACGACGGCGCCGCGCAGCCGCCGGCCGGAGTCGCCCAGCCGCAGCCGGCGGGCCGGGCGGGGCGGGCGGGGCGGCGGCGGCCGGTGGCGCGTCTGCGGCTGACTGGTCGGCGGCCTGGGCCGGGGCCGCGACCCCGACACCGGGCGGCGCCGCGGGGCGGCCGGCCGGCGCGGATGGCGCGGCGTGGTCACCGAGCGGTCACCGGCCCGACGCGGGGGTCGAGCCGGACGGTTCGGGTGTCGCCGAGCTCGACGGGGAGGGGGTGGGCTTCGGCGCCGGCGGGGGCGGTGCCACCCCGGCCTTGGGCCGGCCCAGCACCCGGCCGTCGGAGAGCCGGATGAAGGCGGGGTTCTCGCTGCGCACCATGCCCATCGCCTCCGCCCTCGCCGCCAGCCGCCTCGGGGAGGCCTCCAGCGCGACCTCCTGCTCCAGGGCCTGCTCGCGGTCGGTGAGGACCGCGGAGCGGACCTTCAGGTCGTGCAGCCGGAAGGAGTCCTCCGCCAGGGCCGTGTGCAGGAACAGCAGACCTGCGAGCCCCGCCGTGAGCAGTGTGCCGATCAGCACCACGAACGGCGCTCGCGGCGCGCCGGTGCGCAGCGGCGGGACGAGCAGCAGCCGGGGCCCGGCCGGCCCGCGGGCCGGCCGGGGGACGCCGGCCGGCCGGACCGGTGTCGCGGTCGCCGTTGCGGAGGCTGACCTGCTCATGCGGCGTCCCGGAGGCGCTCGGCGGCGCGCAGCCGCACCGAGGCGGCCCGCGGGTTCGCGGCCACCTCCTCGGCCGAGGCCTTCTCGGCGCCGCGGGTCAGCAGCCGCAGCACGGGCTGGTGCTCGGGCGGGACCACGGGCAGGTCCGGCGGTGCGG
>JAVEDA010000442.1 GCA_030841195.1 Actinomycetota bacterium
AGAGACTTGTACGGTTCGTTACATGACGGCGTATGACGACGACCTCCGACTGGCGCACGTCCTCGCCGACACGGCCGACTCGGTCACCATGTCCCGGTTCAAGGCGCAGGACCTGGTTGTGCGGACCAAGCCCGACCTGACGCCGGTGTCCGACGCCGACACGGCGGTCGAGGAGTCGATCCGCTCGACCCTGTCCAGGGCCCGGCCCCGGGACGCCGTGCACGGTGAGGAACTGCCGGACACCGGGCACGGTCCGCGCCGCTGGATCTTGGACCCGATCGACGGCACCAAGAACTTCGTCCGCGGGGTGCCGGTGTGGGCGACCCTGATCGCGCTGATGGACGGCGACGACGTCGTCGCCGGCCTGGTCAGCGCCCCGGCCCTCGGCCGCCGCTGGTGGGCCGGCACCGGCTCCGGCGCCTGGACCGGCAAGAGCCTCAGCGCGGCCAGCCGGATGTCGGTGTCGAAGATCACCGGCCTGGGCGACGCGTCGCTGTCCTACTCCAGCCTGTCCGGCTGGCGCGACCACGGCCGCGAGAAGGCGTTCCTCGGGCTGACCCGGGACGTGTGGCGCAGCCGCGCCTACGGCGACTTCTGGTCCTACATGCTGGTCGCCGAGGGGGCCGTCGACCTCGCGGCCGAGCCGGAGGTGGCCCTCCACGACCTGGCGGCGCCCTCGATCGTGGTGACCGAGTCGGGCGGGCGGTTCACCGACCTCGCCGGCGCCGACGGCCCGGCCGGCGGCAGTGCGGTCGCCACCAACGGTCACCTGCACGACGAGGTTCTGGCCCGACTCACCCCGTGATCCCTGGTCTACCGCGGCTTTCGGCCTCGCCGCCTGCTGGACCTACGGTGGATGCATGTATCTGGAGAACTTCGTCTTCGACGCCGTCGAGCCGCAGCGGCTGGGCTTGTTCTGGGAGGCGGTACTCGGCTGCGAGCGGCTGACCGACGAGCCCGATGGGTTCGAGACGCGGCTCACCATCGAGGGCGGACCGGTGCTCGACCTGTGCTTCCAGCGCGTCCCCGAGCCACCGATCGACCCGCCCCGGCTCCATCTGGACCTCTCCGGCGGCGCCCGCCAGGCCGAGGTGGTCGAGCGGCTGCTCGGGTCGGGCGCACGACACCTCGACATCGGTCAGGGCGATGTGCCCTGGGTGGTGCTCGCCGACCCGGAGGGCAATCCCTTCTGCGTCATGGAGGATCGAGGGGTGTACGCCGACACCGGCCCCCTCGCGGCGCTCCCGCTCGACTCTGCCGATCCGGACAGGGATGCCGAGTTCTGGTCCTGGCTGACCGGCTGGACCGACGCGGTCGGCGTCGCATCCCGGACCCTGCGCCACCCGTCGCTGCGTGGTCCCCTCCTTGAGTTGTGCCCTGAGCCAGCCCCCAAGGGGACGCCCAAGAACCGGCTGCACCTCGACGTCCGGCTCGAGACCGGTGACGATTCCGACGGGGTCGCGGCAAGCATCGCCGAGCGCGGCGGCGGCAAGCTTCACCACCCGGAGTGGGGGTTGCTGCCGTGGCAGAGCTACACAGACCCGTCCGGCAACGAGTTCTGCGTGCTTCCGGCGCGGTCGTGAGGAACCTAGGAGGGTCGACTGACGCGACACGTCCCGCCTCCCGACCCAACCTCATTCTCGTCACACGGCGGACGGGTCCCGGACGAGCGCGCGCGCGACCATCGCCATACCGCTCGCGGTGAGCGTCCACGCCACGAAGTCCACCTTGGGGCTCCCCAGGATCACCGTGGCCACGAAGTGCAACGGCTGGGAGACCGCGACCGCCCAGCCCGCCCAGGCCGGGATGCGCCCCGAGCGAAGCAACGCCAGCCCGAGCAGCACGGTCCCGATCACGTGGCCAAGCACGAACACCCCGATGGCGACGTCCACGCTGGGATGCGCAGCTGACACGACTGCGGCGCTCTCGCCCGCGGACAGGCCGGCCGCGTGGGTGCTCCACAGGAGGTGGTCCGGGCCCACCAACATTCCCAGCGAGAGATAACCGGGGACGCTGAGCGCCAAGGCCCACGCAGTCAGCCGGGGAGCGGCACTTCGGCACACCCCGGCGGCCGCGAACACACCCGGCACCAAGGTGAGGATGCCGACATAGGCCAACCAGAGGACGGCGCTCTGCTGTCCTGGATTGGCGTCCACCGCGGCAACCATGCCCTCGGAGTCGCTCGCCGTGTAGTACGGCAGGATCAGCCGGAGGACGGCGATGGCGGCTGGTCCGACCGGGAGCAGGACAGCAATGGCCCAGATCGAAAGCGGGACGGTGCGTTGGGCGCCGACTGCAAGGCCGACGCGTCGACTGGTGGTGCTGGCCATGGTGCTTCCCTTCGGGAGATGAGCTGACGAGTCGACAGTGAGCCCAGCAACCCCCGGAGGGCAGAGGAGGACTCCCGGTACGGGCGACGAAGTCCCCGGCTCGATCGGGAAGATTTCCCGGCTGCGGTGCCCGCCGCCAGCGATATCTTCGGGGCGGCCCAGGAGGTGCCCGTCCGCAGCAGAGTGATCGCCGTCGCGCTCGGTGTCGTGGCTGTCCTCGCCTCCGTCGGAGCAGTCGCATGCGCGTGGGCCGTCGGCTGGTCGTTCGACGAGGCGCTCGAGGGCTTCGTCGTCAGCAACCTGGTGATCGGAACGAGCTTCGCGCTTTGCGGGACGCTGATCGCCTGGTACCGCCCCGGGTCCGCCCTCGGCTGGATGTTCGCCATCGGCGGTACCTGCCAGGCGCTGTCCGCTCTGGCCGCGCCCCTCGGACAGCTGCTGGCCGACCATGCGGCCCCGACCTGGCTCCTGCGCCTCGACATGACGGTGTTCCAGTGGGGCTGGCCGGTCAACATCGCGCTGATCCCGATCTCGCTGCTGTTGCTCCCCGACGGCAAGCTTGCGTCACCGGCATGGCGGCCGGTCGCGATCGCCGTCGCGGTCACCGCGCCCTTGTTCGTCCTCGAGATCGGGCTGGGCCCGGAGAGCCCGGCAGGGCTGCCGTCGGCCTATCTGACGCTGGCGCAGAGCTCTTACGACAGTCTCGCCTGGTTATGGACTGTCAGCGAGATCCGGTGGGCGCTGTCGGTTCTGCTGGGCGTGGCCTGCCTCGTCCTCCGGTACCGCCGCGGCAGCGAGACGGTACGCCGACAGTTGCTCTGGCTGGTCGCGGCCGCCGGGGTGATCGTCGTAGCGGTGATCCCGTGGGCCCTGGTCGCCGGGACTCCGCTGGCCGTGCTGTTCACCATCCCTCTGCTCCCCGCGGCCGTGGCTGCAGGGGTGCTTCGCCACCAGCTGCTCGACATCCGGTTGGTCGTCGCCCGCGGTCTGAGCTACGCACTTCTGTCGGGCCTGGTGCTGACGGCGTACGCCGGTCTGGTGGTCGTGCTTTCTGGCGTCGTCTCCGCCTTGGTGGTCGCACTGCTCGCGCTGCCCTTGCGGTCCCGGTTGCAGGCCGCGGTCGACCATCTGCTCTACGGCGAGCGGGGCAACCCGCTGAAGGTCGCGTCCCGGGTCGGCCGGTCGCTCGGCGCTGGACTCCCTGAGACCCTGGAGGAGATCCGGACCGCCCTTCGACTGCCCTACGCGGCCGTGGTAGTCGACGGCCAGATGCTGGCGAGCTGTGGCGAGCCCGGTGGCTTGACTGCCGAGCTGCCGCTCGAGGGAGGCACCCTCGTCGTCGGCCTGCGCGGTGGCGAGAGTCGCCTCGCCGTCGCCGACGAGCGCCTGCTCGGTCTGCTGTCGGGACCCCTCTCGACTGCGGCGCAGGCGACACTGCTCCTCGACCAGCTGCAGCACTCGCGGGAACGGCTGGTGGTCGCGCGCGAGGACGAGCGTCGCCGGCTCCGCCGCGAGCTCCATGACGGCCTCGGACCGCTGCTGACCGGTGTGGCGCTCTCGGCCGACACCGCTGCCAACCTCGCCGGCGGCGCCCCGGAGTCCGACCTGCAGGCAAGGCTGACAGCCGTTCGGACCGACACGCGTTCGGCGATCCAGGAGGTACGTCGGATCGTGGACAACCTCGGGTCACCGGCACTGGACGAGCTCGGCCTCGTCGAAGCGCTGCGCATCCGGACCGACCAGGTCCACCAGCACACCGACGGGTCCCCGCTACGAGCCGTGGTCGAGGCACCGGCGCTACCGCCGGTGGCGGCTGCGGTCGAGCAGGCGGTCTACCGGATCGCCACTGAGGCGCTCACGAACGTGGTTCGCCACTCGCGCGCCACCTCAGTCGTCGTGCGGCTCGCGGCCGACGAGACCAGCCTGCACTGCGAGGTCCTCGACGACGGCGGCCGCACCGGCGCGTGGCGGCCAGGCGTCGGAATCGAAGGTATGCGCGAGCGAGTGGCCGAGCTCGGCGGCACCTGCGAGATCCGCCCGGTGCCGGGCGGCGGCATGGTGCGAGTGTGTCTCCCGATGATGCCGGCATGATTCGCGTACTCGTGGTCGACGACCATCCCGTCGTGCGGTCGGGCCTGGTGGGCGTGCTGTCCTCCCTCGAAGGTTTCGAGGTGGTCGCGGTGGCCGCCGACGGGCATGAGGCGGTACGCGAGGCGGTGCTGCACCGCCCCGACGTGGCGCTGATGGACCTTCGCATGCCGGGCACCGACGGATTCACCGCGATCCGTGAGCTCGCCCGGTCGGCGCCGGACGTGCGGGTTTGCGTCCTCACGATGTACGACGACGACGACTCACTGTTCGCCGCGATGCGGGCCGGAGCCCACGGCTACCTGCTCAAGGGCGCCGAGCAAGAGGAGATCGCCCGCGCCGTGCGTGCCATCGCCGCCGGCGAGGTGATCTTCGGACCGGGCATCGCCGTGCGGGTCCTGAGACAGCTCAACGCGCCGCTCGACTCCGGTGGCACGCCCGCGGCGGCCTTCGCAGGTCTCACCGGCCGCGAGCTGGAGGTCCTCGAGCTGCTGGCCGCCGCCATGTCGACCGGGGACATCGCCCACCGGCTGGGCCTGACGAGCAAGACGGTCAGCAACCACGTGTCGAACATCCTCATCAAGTTGCAGGTGACCGACCGCACCCAGGCGGCGATGAAGGCGCGTCAGGCCGGCCTGGGCCGGACCGGGGACGAACAGTCCGGCAGGTCCTGAAAACAGTCAGCAGTCCGCGGCGGGGTCGTCGGCCTTGTCGCTCACGCAGGTGTTCGTGTCCTGCTGACCCTCGAGGTGGTCGGCACCGCGGTCGCCGATGAGGTGGTCGGCTCCGGGGCCGGCAGCCAGGACGTCGTCACCGTTGCCGCCGGAGAGCGAGTCGTCGCCGTCGTCGCCGTAGAGAGTGTCCTCGCCGGTACCGCCGCCGATGGTGTCGTTGCCGCCGTCGCCGTACACGACATCGTTCCCGCTGCCGGCGTTGACGACGTCGTCGCCACCGAGGGCGCAGATGACGTCATCGCCCGACGTACCGGTAAGGAGGTCCTTGCCCTCGGTTCCCGTGATCGTGCAGCCGCGCGGCGAGACGTTGAACTCCTCGACGCCGATCACCGGGCGGATCGCCTTCTTGAACGACGCGGTCGCGAAGCTGGTCCGCATCACGTCGTTGCCCAGAGCGTTGCCGATGGCAGCCATCGCCATGCCCTGGTCGAGGGACAGGTAGCCGTCGGACACGTGGTTCGTGGTGGTGTTCACCGAGTCGCGGAAGCCCCACTTCCCGTACATGTCCGGGATCGCCTCGAGCCGCGTCAGGTCGGCGATCGTGGCCTGCGTCCGGTAGCGGAGCGCGAGGAAGGCAGCGTGTGGCGTCACCACGCCGTTGGTGTAGTCGCTCTGCGGCGGGTCGGGCACCGGGTCACGCGCCGGGCAGCCGGCGAAGCCGCGGTCGACGAGGGTCCGGTCCACGTTGGACGGGTTGCCGTTGGGGTCCATGCCGATCGCGTCAACGCCGTACGCGCCGTAGCCGCTGTCCGGGGTGTTGGACGGCGAGAAGCCCCAGCTGTCGTAGCCCGCCACGTTCATGCCGTGGTCGATCTGCGCGTCGACGGTCAGCGGATGGTTCTGCCGCCAGGAGCCCGGAGCCCAGGTCTCCTCGGGAACGAACAGCGACGGCATCAGCGCCTCGAACATCGACCCGCCCCAGCTCGGGGTGAGCCGGGTGCCGTTGTATGGGTACGTGCCGTCGTACACCGAGACGCCGTCGTAGGTGCGAGTGAAGCCCTCGGGCTTGGCCTCCTGCCACGACCAGTCGCAGGTGTCGGGGAAGGACCGCCACCGGCCGTAGTACTCCTTGCGCGGCAGCTGCCCGTTGGCGATGCCGATGTAGTCGGCGATCCGGCTCTCCGACACTACGGTGTCGTAGCAGCACGGGCCGGTGCCCTGCGCTGGTGAGTAGTGGAACAGGATCCGGTTCTTGTCGGGCACGTAGTAGAGGCCGAAGTCCATCGAGTCGTAGAGCGCGCCGGCCTGGGCCGACAGCTCCGGCACGGCGGTACGCACGATCTTCAGCCCGGTCGCGAGCCAGCCGTTGTCCACCGAGGACAGGATCGGGTCCAGCGGAGCACCGGTCGGAGGCCAGGCGGTGAGCTTCGCGCCGTCCCGGTGGTCGTACCAGTTGTAGAACTGGCCGTCGGGCTGGTGGCGCTCCATCTGGTTCAGCGTCGCCAGGGTGGCCGAGAGCCGGGTAACCAGCTCGTCGTGCCCGATGATGCCGAGTCGCTCGGCGGCCACCGCGCTCCACAGGTAAGCGCCGATGTTCGTGGTCGACGTCTGGACGTCGGTGCTCCCGTCGGCGTGCAGCTGGTCGGTGGGTAGGCCGCTGGGGACGTCGACCATGGCCACGAAGGACGCCCAGGTCGTGCCGGCGTACCGCTCGAGGCGGGCCTGGTCGCTCTCGCCCGCCGCGGCGGACACCCCGGCGCGCGGCACCAGCCAGAGGGCGGCGAGTGCGACGGCGATCCCTGCGGCCCACAGCTTGCGCATGCGGCTCTCCCTACGGCGACGTGCGGCGATGCGCGCACGCGCGACGACGTGCGCCGACCGGACAAGACGCCCGGTGCTACCCGGTATACGAGGGGACTAATCGTCCTGTACCGGGATAATTTTGCCTCCGTCCCTGGCATCGTCCGGCAGCAGAACTTGCCACTAGACGCCCTCACGGCGGCGTGGCAACGTGCGGCGGATGACCGCCCTACCGCTGTTCCCCACCACCCTGGTCGGCAGTTACCCGCAGCCGGACTGGCTGATCGACCGAGCCCGGCTGGCCGGCCGGTTCCCGCCGCGGGTGCGGGCCCGCGAGCTGTGGTTTCCTCGACCTGACGCGCTCGAAGAGGCCCAGGACGACGCGACGGTGCTCGCGATCCGCGCTCAGGAGTCCGCGGGACTCGACGTGGTCACCGACGGCGAGGCGCGCCGGGAGAGCTACTCCAACCACTTCGCGACCGCCCTCGACGGCGTCGACATCGACCACCCCGGCGAGGCGCTGGACCGCAGCGGCCACCCCAACCCGGTGCCGCGCGTGGTCGGCCCGGTCCGGCGGCCCGGACCGATCCAGCGCCGGGACCTCGAGTTCCTCAAGGCCAACACCGACCGCCCCGTCAAGGTCACGGTGCCCGGCCCGTTCACGATGTCGCAGCAGGCACAGGACGACTTCTACGGCGACCCACGGTCGGTCGCCCTGGCGTACGCCGACGCGTGCAACGAGGAGGTCAGAGACCTGTTCGCTGCCGGAGCCGACATCGTCCAGCTCGACGAGCCCTACATGCAGGCCCGGCCCGAGCCCGCCCGGGAGTACGGACTGGAGGCACTCAATCGGGCCCTGGACGGTGTCACCGGCACGACAGCGGTGCACATCTGCTTCGGCTACGCCGCGATCATCCACGACCGCCCGTCGGGCTACTCGTTCCTGCC